>JAHIKF010000382.1 GCA_018897875.1 Pseudomonadota bacterium
ATGTCGGCCGCCGTAAGATGGGTGGGGTCGCACAACAGCGGCACGTGAGCCCGGCCCAGGTCGCCGGTGAAGACCAGACGCCGGGCGGGTTCGCCGTTTACGGACTGGAAGTCGAGGGCCACGATGGCTGAGCCCAGCATATGGTCGGCATCGTAAAGCGTACACGTAACCCCGGGCCAGAGCCGGTATGGCTGCTCATATTCGATCCCCTCAAAATATTTTAGGGCCTCAGCCGCGTCTTCCTGGGTGTAAATCGGCGAAACCGGCGCCTCCCCATACTTCCGCCGCTGCCGGTTGACATACTCCACGTCCTCCTCTTGAATATGACCGCTATCCAGGAGCATGGCGCCGCAGAGATCAGCCGTAGCCGTGGTGCAGATAATCTTGCCCCGGAAACCTTGTTTCACCAGGTTGGGGATATTTCCCGAGTGATCAATGTGGGCGTGAGACAGCACCACGGCGTCAACGCCGCTGGCATCAAAGAGGAAATCCCGGTTCCGTCGGCGGGCCTCCTCACGCTTGCCCTGATAGAGGCCGCAATCCAGGAGGAGGCTTTTGCCGTCCACCGTGATCAAATGCTGCGAACCGGTTACCGTCTCGGCGGCGCCGTGAAAACTGATCTGCATCAAGTTACCTCAAGCCGTTATGTTGATTGAACCGACCCCACCCAGGGGGCGCCGGGGATGGCCTCAGTTCGGGGTCGGGGCCTGTCCCGGCATTAAAAGCCGCGCACCAGGCCCTTGGGATCTAATTCTTTCACTTTAGCCCGGTCAGCGGCGGCGCGGTCCTTATCTCCCATTCTCTCGTACAAAAACGCACGACTCTTATAGCCGTAGACATATTTCGGGTTCAACCTGACGGCTTCGTTTAAATCCGCCAGCGCTTTTTCATATTCTCCTTTTCTTATGTAAATGTTGCCGCGGTTATTCAGCGCGCTGACATAGCCTGGCCTCAACCTGATGGCTTCAGTATAATCCTCCAACGCCTTGGCATTGTCTCCCTTTTTCTGAAAGGAAACTCCCCTTTTAAAAAAGGTTACTGCATAGTTTGGATCTAATGAAATCGATTTAGTATAATCGGCGATGGCCGCATCTTGCTGCCCCATTTCATAATAAGAGAACCCGCGACTCGCATAAGCACTCGGATAATTGGCTTGGTACTGTATAGCCTTACCAAAATCCTCTATTGCCAGAGGGAAAAGATTTTTGTTGTTATAGGCCCGGCCGCGGTAATAATAAAACTGGGCATTATAAGGGTTAATTTCGATAGCCTTAGTATAATATTTGATTTTATCATCAGTATCTTTAGCCTCGTTCCCCAGGTTGTAATAATCGTCGGCCGAGAGTTTTGCCGTCGGCTCGACAGTCGGGGGCAATGAAGCCGGGACTTCTTTGGTTGCAACCACTGGCTGCGACCGTAGCCACCAGACCCCTCCGGCCACAACTAACACCAGGAGAAGGCCAACAACCGCAACCAACGGAATCCAGGGAATTTGCCGGGGAGGGGCGCTGGCCAAGATGGTCGACGGACGCTCTTCCCGGGCCTTCACCTCCGGTTGGCTTGGCGACTGAGACGGCGCCGGTGCTTCGCCACCGGCCGGCAGGGGCTTGTCTTTGCTGATTTTCTTCTCCAGCAGAACCGCTATGGTCTCTGCCAGGTGCGCCATATGGTCCTCGAGCGGCGGGGTCAGGGCATCCAGCCAGTGCTGGGTACTGATGAAATACTCTAAAGTTTTGTTGGGGAGAACATCCTCGATACGAAAGGGGATCACCGCGATGCCTTGATGCACCGTCCGTTCAATTTCCCGTTTGATCTGGTCCGAATCATTGGAATTGGACGAGAAAATCAAGACCAGGGCCTTGGTCTCCTGGATTGCATCAATGATCGCTGCCCCCCAATCGCTGCCCGGCAGGATATCCCGAGGAGCAATCCAGCAGCGGATGCCATGGGCTTCCAGAGTAGCGCACACCGCATTGGCGACGGTGCGATCCTGATGGGCATAGCTGACAAAAACATCGTGGGCCATTGGTACTTTCTCCCGAAGGTTTAGGCAGACACCCCGTTCAGATGGTCGGTGAATTTAACGGTTGCCGTGCCAAAGAAAAAGCTCGATAAATTTTTTCCCGGCCCGGGTTTCAGGAGGAACGCAACCCGAGATTATGCGGCAGTGCTTGGGCGCCGGTCCAAAGTTGAGGCTTCGAACCCCTGGTCCCCATCTTAAACTCGCACCCCATACTGCCCCAGGGAAACCCTGCTACTATGACCTATGATAGTCCAATATGTGTAGAAAATAAATTGGTTTTTTCGAACCCGGGCAGCCTAAACCTTCGATTGGCCGCATACACCCTTGCTTTGCGGCCTGGCTGCCCCAACCCGGCCCGGTCCGAGGCAAAAGTACGGAGAAAGGCAGCAGTTTCCGGTTTGGTTTTTGCGAGGGAGGCTGTTCGTCGTACGTCGTCCAACAATTCGTTAATTCGCTGACGCACTTTTTGCCCCAAGAAGATTACTTCCCCCTCACCCTGACCCTGTCCCCCATTGGGGGAGAGGGGAAAAAGTGGAGCCGATTTAATGCCTTATGGTTACTAAACCCGGCGACATCACCTCCCTCTCCACCCGCTTCGGGGGGAGAGGGCTGGGGTGAGGGGGGCAGAACGACCGCATGCGATTTTCTAACCGGCCAGTGCTGGGAGAAAGGGCGCCCCGCGGATAATTTCCCCCCTAAAACCTTTATCGTACTATGCGGACTGGCGCATAAATGAGCCTGATTCAGGCCAACCGGCAGCCGAACCTTTTAATTTTGCACCATTTTTGATACGCTTGGCCTTATGGCACCCCTGGTCAGCGTCATCATCCCCACCTACAACCGGGCCGACCTGGTACGGCAAGCGCTGGCCTCGGTTAAAGCCCAGACTTACCGGGACTTCGAGATCGTAGTGGTGGATGACGGCGGCACCGACGGTACCTATGAGGTTTTGTCCGCCGACCGGGATCTCCGGGTGCTGCGCCATCCCCGCCGCCGAGGGGTGGCCGCGGCCCGAAACCTGGGGGTGGCCGCGGCCCGGGGGGAGTGGCTGGCCTTTCTGGATTCGGACGACCTGTGGCTGCCGGACAAGCTGGCCCGGCAAATTCTTTTGTTAGAGGCCCAGCCGGAGTTGCTCATCTGTCAGACCGACGAGACCTGGGTGCGCCGGGGGGTCAGGGTGAATAAGCCCGCGGCCCATGGGAAAGTGGCGGGACGGATCTTTCTGCCATCGCTGGGGCGCTGTATGATCAGCCCTTCGGCGGTGATGCTGCACCGGCGGCTCCTGCAAGACCACGGCGCCTTCGATGCCACGCTCCCGGCCGCGGAAGACTACGACCTCTGGCTGCGCCTCACCTGGCGCTACGAGGTGGGCCTGGTGGACGATCCTCTGGTCATCAAGCGGGGCGGCCACCCGGATCAGCTCTCGGCCCAGTGGGGTATCGACCGGTTCCGCATCCGGGCCCTGGTCAAGCTGCTTGCCGAGCCGGACTTGCCCGCGGCCTATGCCCGGGCCGCCCGCCGGATGCTGGCCGCCAAATGCGCCATTTACGCCCAGGGCTGCGACAAGCGGGGCAGGCAAACCGAAGCTGCCTGGTATGGGAACCTGAGCCGGGCCGCAGGCTTGGCGCCGGATTCGCAGGCCTGGCCCGATGCTGACGCCGCTTACCGGTGACCGGATGAAAACCTTTGGTGATCCCAACGCAGGGAGTGCAACTTGATAACCTGCTTCAGTAAGAAAACCCAATTTGACACCTGGTTTACCAATGGCAAGCATGAGGGCCATTGCGACGCGCCGGTGGAAAAAGGCGGCGGCGATGCCGGCTTCGGCCCCCATGAGCTCTTGGAAGCTGCTCTGGCCAGCTGTCTCAACATCTGGGTCAGGGTAAGTGCCAAAAACCATGACATCCCCCTGGCCGGCGTGGTGACCGAGGTGACTTTGGAGCGGCAGAACCCCGGAGAGGTCGTTTTTCGCTATGCCCTGGAGCTAAAAGGTGCTTTGACGGAGGAGCAGCGCTGGGAGTTAATCCAGGCCGCCCAATCGTGTCCCGTGCATCAAACCCTGGCCGGGAAAATCTCCTTTACCTGCCTGCCCGCATAATGGCAGTGGAGCCTCATAACCTCAGGAGGTAAGCATGGACGTTTACGAAGCCATTCACCAACGCCGCAGCCACCGGAAGTTTAAATCCGACCTGCCCCGCGGGGAAGTCTTGGAGCGGGTGATCGAAGCCGCCCTCTGGGCCCCTTCCGGCACCAACGCCCAGGACTGGGAGATCACCGTCATGGCCGGCAAGGTCCGGGATGAGTTCGTCGAGCTGATCAGCGGGGCCATTAAGCACCTGCTGCCCATGTTGAAAAAGGCCCAGGTGCCGGAGCAGGGCCAGGACCTGGTGATGAAATTTTTCAAAAACCTGGGGGGCGCCCCGGTGGTCATCGCGGTAACCATCGGCAAGCGGCCGGAAGACCCCGCCAATTTAACCAACGTCCAGAGCGGCGCCGCCCTGTTCCAGAACCTGCTGTTGGCGGCCCACGCCGAGGGCCTGGGCACCTGCTGGATGACCGGGGCCCACTCCCTGGAAACCGAAATCCTCAAGTTTCTGGGGAAAGAGGACCAGCAGCTCCTGGCCATCACCCCCGTCGGCTACTCCGACAAGGAGCCGCCGGTGCCGCCCCGGAAGGGGCGCGAAGTGCGCTGGCTGGGGTTTTAGGGGCAGGTTTTAGGTTTTGGGTTTTGGGTTTCGGGATCATTTGACCACCGGGTGGAATAGTTGTAGGGTGCGCCCTGCGCACCATTTTCCAGTCTCATAAGCCACTGGCAGGCTCTTAAAACCTGAAAAATCAGTGGGGCTGGCCCCCGTGCCCGCCGTCAGTCTGGCGTGATGGTGCGTGTGCGCACCCGACAAATACGCATCAAGATTTCCCAGAATTTCACCTCATCGGAGAGTTAACTTCGTGAAACCAGTACCGGAACAGATGGCCATCATCAGGCAGGGGTGCCAGGAGATTATTCGGGAAGAGGAACTTGCGGCTCGCCTGGAGAAGGCCCGGGCCACGGGGACACCCCTCCGGGTCAAGGCCGGGTTCGACCCCACCGCCCCGGATTTGCACCTGGGGCACACCGTGCTCATTCAAAAGCTTAAAAACTTCCAGGACCTGGGGCACCAGGTGATCTTTCTCATCGGCGACTTCACCGGTCTCATCGGCGACCCCTCGGGCAAGAGCGAGACCCGGCCACCCCTGACCGAGGAGCAGGTTAAGGCCAACGCCGCCACTTACGAGCGCCAGATCTTCAAAATCCTGGACCCGGACAAGACCATTGTCGACTTCAACAGCCGCTGGATGAAACCCATGAGCGCCCAGGACCTCATCCGCCTGGCGGCCCGGCACACGGTGGCCCGGATGCTGGAGCGGGAGGATTTTCATAAGCGCTACACCTCCCAGACCCCCATCAGCATCCACGAGTTCCTCTATCCCCTGATCCAGGGCTATGATTCCGTGGCCCTCATGGCCGACGTGGAGTTGGGAGGCACCGACCAGACCTTCAATCTCCTGGTGGGGCGCGATTTGCAGCGGGAATACGGCCAGGCGCCCCAGGTGGTGATCACCCTGCCCCTGTTGGAAGGCCTGGACGGGGTCCAGAAGATGAGCAAGTCCCTGGGCAACTACGTGGGCATCGACGAGCCGGCCAAAGAGATGTTCGGCAAGCTCATGTCCATTTCCGACGACTTAATGATGCGTTATTATGCACTCTTAACCGACATTACCCCCAACGAGTTGTCCAGGCTGAAAGATGACCTGGCCTCGGGCGCCAAACACCCGCGCCAGGTGAAAGAGGATTTGGCCAAAGCCATGGTGGCCCGCTACCACAGCCAGGCCGCGGCGGACCATGAAGCGCAGGAGTTTATTCGGGTCCTGCGGGAGAGAGAGTTGCCCGAGGATATTGAGGAGGTGACTCTGACCATAGCCGATAACTACCTGTGGCTACCGCGCCTGATGGTGGACTGCGGCCTGGCGTCCAGCACTTCCGAGGCCCAACGCTTAATTAAGGGTGGCGGGGTCCAGGTTGACGGTGAAAAGATCGCGGATCCCAAACTGGAATTGGCTAAGTTTAAGACTTATCTCCTCCAGGTGGGCAAACGGCGGTTTAAGCGGGTGACGCTGGCGGGAAGTTAGAGGTTCGGCGCTGCGCTCAGAATGACCGATATGGACCACAGGCGAGACGCCTGTGCCACCAAACCGGGCATTTCCGTAGGGGCGGTGCCCTCACCGCCCCTACAATTTCCTCTCTTAAGAGATTGGGGGAGGGGGCTAAGGGCCCTCGGCCCTTAGCCCCCTCCCCCAGCTCTCTTTTTAGCCCTCTCCTGCTCCTCCCCCAGCTTTCTTTTCCCGTCCCCGGCCGCCCCGGGGCCGGCGGCGCCTTTGGCGGCGGCGTTTAGCCGGGGGCGGCGGGGTGGGCAGGGCTTCGGGGTCACAGCGTTCCAGCAGTTCCGCTTCCGGCGCGGTCTTGAATTGATGCAGCAGCCAGGTCGCCGAATATAGCCGCAGCCGGGTCAGGCGGGCCGGGATGGGCTGGCCCTTGGCCAACAGCGGAGCCATCCGCGCCTCCAGGGCCAGCATCTGGGAGACCTCGTCCTGCCGGGCCCGGGGAAACTCGATGCCCCCCAGGGCCGCCTTGATCTTCTCCTGGATGAACTCCCGCAGGTCTTTGAACTCCCGGGGCTTAAGCTCCGGCTCTATAAAGGCGGTTAAAAATACGGCCCATAGCAGGCTGTCGGACAGGGGATAGCCGTTTTGGACCAGGAGATCCAGCCGGCCGATCAACTCCAGCAGGCGGCCCTCCCCCGAGGCCCCCAGCTTTCCTACCCACGCCGGGAAGATGGCATAGAACAGCTTTGAGTCCAGCATCAGTTTGAAGAAGGGCAGGGCCTGTCCGCTGTGGAAATCCTTCAGGAGTTCGTCCCGCACCCGGGCCGGGGGGCAGGTGCGGATGAGGTGGCCCTGGGCCAGGATTTCCTCCCAGGCCGCGGCGTCGATGGTGAAGCCGATGCGGGCGGCGTGGCGCAGCACCCGCAGCATGCGCACCGGGTCCCGCTCGAAGCGCACCGCCGGGTCCCCGATAACCCGGATGCGCCGGGCTTCCAGGTCCTCCATGCCTCCCACGTAATCCACCAGGGAAAAGTCGGCGACATTGTAAAACAAGCCGTTGATGGTCAGGTCCCGACGCTGGGCATCCTCCGCCGGGGTGCCGTAGGTGGTCTCTTTGGCGGGGCCGGCTTCGGGCTCGGCTAATTCGTCGAATTCGGAACGGCACCGGAAGGTGGAGACCTCGACGATGTGACCGCCCTTGAAAAAGACCTGGACCAGCCGGAAACGACGGCCGATA
>JAHIKF010000383.1 GCA_018897875.1 Pseudomonadota bacterium
AAGCTGGTGACCACGCCCTTCTTGGAGAAATCCACCGCCTGCATCGGTTGCGGTTCCTGCGCCTTCATCTGCCCCACCAACGTCATTCCTTACACCGAGAAAGACGGCGTCCGCACCGTCTGGGGCCGGGACTTCGAACTCCAGCCGTGCAGCAAATGCGGCAACTACATCGGCCCCAAGGCCCAACTGGAACACTGGGCCAAACTCACCGGCGACCCGGTGGAGAGTTTTTATACGTGCAGGGATTGCCGGTAAGCATTTTTGGGGAGGGCGGGGGAAATAATTCCCCCGCCCTCCCCCCAACCCCCGCATAAGCTGGCCGGGGAAGGCGGACCTGAGGGCCCGCCTTCCCCGGCCTTATTTTTTTCTGTTTTATCACGCTTGACATGTCATGCATGTCATTATAAATTTATAGGGTGATTAAATCATTCCGGTGCCGGGAAACGGAAAGGCTATTTAAGCGGGAGTCGGTCAGAAAGATTCCCCATAATTTACTTGCCTCGGCATTGCGAAAACTCTTGATCTTGGATGCTGCGGAAAATTTAGAGGATTTGCGGAGCCCGCCCGGCAATCGCTTGGAACCCCTCAAGCGGGAGCGATCGGGACAGTACAGTATCAGGATTAACGATCAGTTCCGGATTTGCTTCGTCTGGCATGATGACAACGCCTATAACGTGGAAATAGTGGACTACCATTGAGGACAAGATGATGACGAGCCAGAAATTACCCCCGGTGCACCCCGGTGAAATTCTCTTAGAGGAATATCTTAAACCCCTGGAAATCAGCCAGAACAAACTGGGACGCGATTTAAATGTCCCGGCGCAAAGAATCAACGACATTGTCCGGGGCCAGAGGGCCATCACGGTGGATACCGCCTTGCGCCTGGCCAGGTATTTTCACACGAGCCCCCAGTTCTGGCTCAACCTGCAATCCCGTTATGATCTGGAGATAGCGCAGGAAACCCGCCTGGTGGAGCGGGTTATCAAGGAAGTGCGGGAACGGGAGGCAGTTTAAAGAATAACCAGCCATAGTAGCAAAGCCCCTCAGTCGGATAAGCCGGCTTGATTTTTCCCCTTATGGGAGTTGGGGAAGGGGCCAATTACGAATAAGCCCCCGGCCCCTGCCCCCCACAGTTTCATTCAACCTCCGCATAATAATTACAAGTGAGATTTTTCAAGCTTCAAAAAAGAATTCCTTCATTTCTAAATAGTGAGCATCGAATTCGTTATAGATTTTCTTAAGTGTTGGATCATTTTCAATAATTGTATTGAATTCAAGAGGATATTTACGCATAAACAATGCAGTATAATTAAACCATATTTTAATATCAACGTTATTTGTTGGTAGATTTTTTATTAATGACCGCAAATATGTCATTTTTATATTTTCAATATAAATTTTATGATGAGAATGTGGATTTAATTCCAAGTAATCATTTGATAATTCTATGGCGCTATCAAAATAATTAACTCGCTTATCATGGTCATTCATCCTTAAAGAAGTTTCAAGGAGTTTCCTTGCCTCAATAATATCTTCAGGAATAAATTTTTCCATAACGATATCTCCTTAGTAATTATATAATGTTATAAGCAGTTATAATTTCTGTCATCTCCCCATCAACTAAAATTGCTTTATGGCCAAGTTTATCCAACCCTTGTATTAGATACTTTAAGTGCATCAAGGCCTTGTTTTTCCCTTCCTTCCCCCATCTAATTTCATAGACATTGCCAGGTTTCTCTTCAGCATTACCAAATAATAATAGCAGGTCAACTAGGTCAGTTGGAATCCCACGTTGCTTAAATCTTGTAATAGCATGTCTTGATATCTTCATAACATTACCTCCTTAAAAATTACGATAAATTATAAATCATCTGGATCAATAGGAATTCCTTTTTCCAATTCATCTTTAATTGCTTGATGAAGGTTAGCAATATCACAGGCAATATAGCCTAATTTACTCTTTATTGGGTCGCCTTCATCTAACAGCATCATGACATCTACAATATTGTATTCTATGCTTGATAGTGGTTCTAAGACCTTTTGATGCTTTTCTTTGGTATCTTCCTCATGGTCAGAGATTTGTTTCTTAGAATATAATATTGCTTTATCAATCAATACATCGCGAGGAATGCTTAATTTTTCGGACAATAATTTCAACCTTTTTAATGTACCCCTTGTCAATACCAAAGTTTTTCTGATCACTCTGGGTTCATTGCTATCTGGGATACCTATCCCCCAGATATCAAATGCTATTCCGGAGAAATCAGGGGAGCTCGATAGCTCCCCTAGAATTTCAAGGGATGCATCAAGGACATCTTTCATGGTGACCTTTTGCTGCTGTGCAAGCCAACCTAAGGCCTCATTGGCCTGCTTGCTAAGGCGGAACGTCGTTCTAACTGATTGCCTGTCACTAAAATTGCTGGCGTGCTGCTTAAATTCTTTTTTCTCGTTCATATGCCAATCTCCTATAAAGTAATCGCTAAGGTTAATTACATAATATACCAGAGCACTCAGACTGTCAAGCAAAAAAGAGCACTCTGGGTGTCATGATGAAGATTGAGTACTCTTAATAAAAAAATCACAAATTCATTAATAATCAACTGCTTATGATTTTATGGAACTTAGAATAAAACAGGAGGGAGATTATATATCTTGAAAAAATTGAGAATTTTGGACAATTATCCCTGTCCCCCAAACCGCCGCTGCGCCATCCCCGCGGCCATGACGATCGCGGCCTTAAGGGAATCCGGCGCCGCCTTGCCGGTCCCCGCCAGGTTGTAGGCGGTGCCGTGGTCGACGCTGGTGCGGATGATGGGGAGCCCCAGGGTGACGTTCACCCCGTCCATGAAGTGCAGGAGTTTGAGCGGGATGAGCCCCTGGTCGTGGTACATGCAGATGATGGCGGCGAACTCGCCCTGCTGGTAGCGCCAGAACAGGGTGTCGGCCGGGAAGGGACCCTCTACGGCCAAGCCCGCCGCCTGGGACTCTTTATGCACCACCTACCCACCCACGGCAAAGCCGGAAGCAACTCTTACTACTTTAACATAGAACTGAATAGATATCAGAAACATCGTGGTTACCGGACATCCTCTTTCATTTGCCTGAGTTTACCGGTGGGAAATTGCATATTTTCCAATAATGGATATAAGTTTTGATAGACAATTTCAGCAACCTTCTGACACCCGGTATTGCTGAAATGATACATGTCGTAATAATATTCCGTTCTTTTTGGCATCTCTCTTGCCAGATCAATAAGCCCTACGTGATGTTCAGCCGCAATATTTCTCACAACGTCATTGTAAAGCTCTAAAACTTGCCAAAAAACTTTGCCATTCCAACAAGTGTAGTTTACTCTGGCAAGGTTGATTCCGGTTGTCGGGTCGACGAGATCACCCAAAACCGATGGTTGAGTAATTAGCACTGGTTCTATAGAATTCTGTCGGGAAATCTCTATAAGTCTGTTCAACCGCTCTGCGTATGGCGTAAGGTATTTTTGTTTTTGCTCAATCAATATCTGTGGAACTTTCTCTGCTGGTATATCAAATTGATGCATTTCGTGAAAGTTCCACAGGGTATGAGTCAACCCCCTCCTTTTGGCCTTAAAGAATCGGCAGAAGTTGATGCTATAGTTCAATACTTCACTCTTATTGACCAAGTTATCCCACAGCGCAAATAAACCGGTCAAAGGTTTTTTAAACTGTCCTTTGTCATAAATACGTGAGGTCTCCAGCCCAATGTCATTGGCACCTACAAGAAATAGCACAACCTTTGGTCGTATTCTTATTATATAATCCTCCATTAAAACTATATGCCCATAAGTTGAGTGGCCATCCAGACCGGCATTATTCAGCCATAATGACTTAAATTTGCTTTTTAATTTGACAGCTAAAAGATCACACCAGGTTTTGTGGTCAGAAATTAACTCACTTGCCGTCGTGCTGCCACCAACGGCAATGATAGTAAAATATTCAGCAAAGTTTTTCGGAGGGGGCTCACCCCTGAACCCCATATGGTTCCGGGTGGTATAGACAATCTTGTCAAGCTTGTCGGTTTTATCATTGGTGAGCTGATATTTTCTATCTTGCGGTAACCAGATTTTATTCCCTCTAAGCCGGTACTCGATGGGTTGAAAGATCCTGAGCAGGCCCTCCAATAAGATAAATGATAGTAAAAGACCAATAACTACGGCCAAAATGTGTTTTAATAGTACCTTACTCACGTTTCGCACCGCTGGAGGGGGTATAATTTAATGAAATAATAGGTAACCTACGAAAAAGCCCCTGGCCCCTTCCCCCCAAATATTCCTATCGTTTCCCAAATCTCCGCTTCGCCATTTCCGCGGCCATCACGATCGCGGCCTTGAGGGAATCCGGCGACGCGGAGCCTGTGCCTGCCAGGTTGTAGGCGGTGCCGTGGTCGACGCTGGTGCGGATGATGGGCAGCCCCAGGGTGACGTTCACCCCGTCCATGAAGTGCAGGAGTTTCAGCGGTATGAGCCCCTGGTCATGGTACATGCAGATGATGGCGGCGAACTCGCCTTGCTGGTGGCGCCAGAACAGGGTGTCGGCCGGGAAGGGGCCCTCCACGGCCAGGCCCGCGGCCTGGGCCTCTTTGACTGCTGGGATGATGATTCTCTCTTCTTCGCAGCCGAACATGCCGTCTTCGCTGGCGTGGGGGTTGAGGGCCGCCACCCCCAAAGGCACCCCGGCCAGCCCAAAGTCCCGGTCCAGGGCCCGGGCGGCGAGGTGGAAAAGCCGCACCAGGCCTTCCTGGGTGATTCGCTTCGGCACTTCAGATAAGGCGCAGTGGATGGTGGCCAGGATTACCCGGAACTCACCCCCCGCCAACATCATGGCAAACTCAGCGGTCTTGGTCTTCTCGGCCAAAAGCTCGGTATGGCCCGGATAATCGTACCCCGATAGCTTCATGGAGATCTTGCTGATGGGCGCGGTGACCAGGCCCGCCACTTTTTCCGCCAGGGCCAGATCAATGGCGGTGAGGATGTAGCCGACCATGGCCGCACTGGATGCGGGAGTGGGGCGGCCGTACGAAAGGTCTGCGGGCGAAAGCCTGGACAGGGGCATGAGGTCCAGGGTCCCCATTTGGTAGCGCCCCGCGGCCGGGCGGTCGGCCAGATGGATTTTCAGGCCCGGGTCCAGGGCCAGGCGGGCCCGCTCCAGTGCGCCCAGGTCGCCCAGGACCAGCGGCCGGCACACCTGGTAAATCCGGGCGTCAACCAGGGCCTTGACGATGATCTCGGGCCCCACCCCCACCGGGTCGCCCATGGTCAGGGCCAGAATGGGTTTAACGGTCGATTCGGTCATCAGGCTACTTATCCCCTTCCGTTTTGATCCGTTGCACCTCGACGTGAACCTCACCCGCTTGGAGGGTGACCTTGAGGTAGTGATAGAAAAAGTGGGCCGGATCGGCGCCGGCCAGGGGCGCCCCGCCCCCGCCGCTGACGGTAAAGGGCACGCCGTCCCATTTCCCGGTAAAGTACCCGTGGATATGGGAGGCGAAGATATAGGTCACCTTATAGCGGCTAAAGAGGGCGGCCAGACGGCGTCCGGCCTCCTCCGGCAGGCTATGATGGTACTTTTCTCCCCGGGGGTCGAAGAGGGGGTAATGGAAAAAGACCAGGCGGGTTTTATAAGACTGGGATTTCTTTAATTCGTCCTCCAGCCAGGCCATTTGCGCCTCCCCCATCCCGGTACGCAGGTTATTATTCAGCACGATAAAATAATGGTCCTTGAGCTGAAAGGCGTAGTAATCCGGGCCAAAAATCTCCCGGTAAAGGGTCAGGTCCTGATTCTTGCCCAGATCGTGATTGCCCGCCGCGGTCAGGAAGGGCATCCGGCTGTAAGGTTGGATCTGCTTGAAGAACTCGTCAAATTGCTCCAATGTGCCCCGCTCCACCATATCCCCGATATCGATGGCAAAGGTCAGGCTGGGGTCGCCGGCCATATCCTTGAGCACGCGTTCAAAAACCGGCGGGTTGCTGCGGCTGTCTCCCAGGACCGCGAAGGTCAGCTTACCCCCGGCGGGAGCCTGGAGGCGCTCCACTTGGCGGGGGTTCCAATCCTTCGCCGGCAACGCGGCGGAGTCGACGGCCAGACCCGCTCCGGTCCAGGCCAGGACCAACAAGATGATGAGACCGAGTCTGAATGTGTGAAGTTTGTTTAACCGGTTTTTAATTATCAGCATCAGTTCTCTCCTATCGCCCGGCGACCCACAAGACCATGGGCTTGAGCTTTACGCACCACTTTTTTCATGCAATCAGCCCGGCAGGTGTGGCACAATAGCTATTATCTGAAACTATGACGGGAGATAGGGTCCATGTCAATGACAGAACCGGGGAAAGAGCGGTTGGCGGCAATAAAGCTGGGTTTCATCGGCGTCGGCAGCATGGGCGGGGCCATCATTAAGGGGTTGCTGGCGGGGGGCGAGGTTCCCCGGGAAAACCTGATCTACTATGACCCGGATCCGGTCCGGCAGGCCCAGATGGATGAGTTGGGGGTTGCGGCCGCCCTGGACAACCCCGAGGTGATGCACGCTCCCGTGGTGGTGCTGGGGGTCAAGCCTCAGGTGCTGCCCGCGGTCCTGGCCGGCGTCAAAGAATTCGCCCGGCCCTGGCACCTCATCATTTCCATCGCCGCCGGAGTTCCCCTGGCGGTGCTGGAAGGAGCCTTGCCCGACTCCCGGGTGATCCGGGTCATGCCCAACACCCCCACCCTGGTGGGGGCCGGGATGGCGGCCCTGGTCCCGGGCCGCGGCGTCACCCCGGAAGACCTGGCCCTGGCCCTGGACCTGTTTGGCGCCGTGGGGCAGGCCGTGGTGGTGGAGGAACGGCTCATGGATGCAGTCACCGGCCTGAGCGGCAGCGGCCCGGCCTTTGTGGCCGTGTTCATCGAGGCCCTGGCGGACGGCGGGGTGAAAATGGGGCTGCCCCGTCCCCTGGCCCTCACTCTGGCCACCCAGACGGTCCTGGGCACCGCCCGCCTCTGCCATGAAGAGCAGATGCACCCGGCGGTCCTGAAGGACCTGGTGACCTCCCCGGGAGGCACCACCATCGCCGGCCTCCATGCCCTGGAGTCCAGAGGCTTTAGGAGCGCAGTCATGGACGCCGTGACCGCCGCGGCCGAAAGATCGAAGGAATTGGGGAAAGGAAGTTGAGGGGAGGACCGGGAGTACTTGGGAGAGGGGGCGAGGGACAAGTACCCCTCCCCCAAACCCTTAAGAATATTTGTGTGCAGGGTTTCAATTTTTCTCCCTCTCCCCCCGTTTTTTGGGGGGAGAGGGCTGGGGTGAGGGGGGTGTCAGCTACGAAGCCACCCCTCACCCTGACCCTCTCCCCTCGCAGGGGGGAGGGAATTTTATCATGTCTACAGTCATGGGAGGCCGTGTAGGGGCGGACCTGCGTGTCCGCCCAAGGCGCACACCTGGGTGTGTCCCTACATCCAGGTCCTCACCAGCCGCAGGTGGATATCCACGGCCGGGGCGCTGTGGGTCAGGGCGCCCATGGAGATGAAGTTGACGCCGGTGGCCGCCACCTTCGGCAGACGTTCTTTGGTTATGCCACCGGAGGCTTCCAACCAGGCCCGGCCCCCTGTGAGTTCCACCGCCTGGCGCAGGGTGGCGTCGTCCATATTGTCCAGCAGGATGCGGTCGGCGCCGGCGTGCAGGGCCTCTTCCAGTCCCTCTAAGTCCGTCACTTCCACTTCGATCTTGAGTTGGGGGTGGGCCCTGGCTATGGCCTGCCGCACCGCTTCGCCGATTGAGCCCACCGCGGTCAGGTGATTGTTCTTGATGAGCACCGCGTCATAGAGCCCCAGGCGGTGATTGTGGCCGCCGCCCAGGCGAACGGCGTATTTCTCCAGGGCGCGCCAGCCCGGGGTGGTTTTCCGGGTGTCCACCAAAACCGCGTTGGACCCGGCCACCAGGGCCGCCATGGCGCGGGTGAAGGTGGCGATCCCTGAGAGGCGCTGGAGAAAATTCAGGGCCACGCGCTCGCCGGTGAGGATCGAGGCCACGGGGCCGGTAAGGCGGGCCAGGACCGTACCTGGCGCCACTTCCTGGCCGTCGTCCACTGCGGCGGCAAAGACTACTTTGGCATCCAGCTTCTGAAAAACCCGGGCCGCGACGGGCAGGCCCGCCACCACCAGGATGGCCTTGGCCCGGATATGGGCCTCCCCCTGTAACTCCGGGGGTATGAGGGCCTGGGTGGTGACATCCCCCGACCCGATATCCTCTTCCAGGGCCAGGTCGATGAGGCGGTCAAGATGGGGCGAATTGAGCAGGTTATCCATGAATAAATCCCGGTGGGGCGGGCCTCAGTGCCCGCCTGCTTAACAAGCAAGGGGTGTGGCAATTATGGGCCGGCACGGAGGCCTGCCCCACTGATGCTTCTCACTCGTTCCCACTCCCCCACTCGTTCCCAAGTTGCACTTGGGAACGTGGCGAAACGTCCAAGCTTAATCATAGTCTTCATAGAACGAGATAACGCAGGGCCAGTCAGGGTTCTCGCGCGAGTCGGTCTTACCCGGGTCGCCGGTATCAAAGCAATCGCAGGTGCATTCCTCGTTGTCCTCATCCCAGAAATTGCAGCGCTCCCGGACGCAAGGCCGAGACCGGGGAGGGGGCAGATGATGGTGGTGTGGTCGCGTAGCATCTTTTAAGGATAATGGTGGGCAGTGCCCGCCCTACGTGATTGCGGAGCCCAGGCGAGACGCCTGTGCTACCAGGTCGGTTCCGAAAGGGCGACCCACCGGGTCGCCCCTACCCAAATCGTGTTCTCGCCGTTTAGGAAGCAAGGGCCGCAGGTCCCGACTGCCCTTTCCCCTTATGCGGGGGTTGGGAGGGGAGTTTGAGGGGAGGGCGGGGGAATTTTTCGTAAGGGCTTCCCCCGGTCCTCCCCTCAAAAATTCTTTTTCACTTCACCTCACTCTCACCCCATCAACTCCTTGATCCGTTCCCGGTGGGATTTGAGTTTTTGGAGTTTTTCGGTCTGGGCCTGGAGTTTGGCTTGTTCTTTGGCGACCACTTCGGCCGGGGCCTTGGCCAGGAAGTCTTCGTTGCTCATTTTGCGTTGGGCCTGGTTGACTTCTTTGCCCAGTTTCTCCAGTTCCCGGTCCAGGCGCCTGGCCTCTTCCGTGAAGTCGATGATCCCGGTGAGGGGCATGAAGATGTCCACCGCCTCGACCACGGCCTTGGCTGCGGCTGCGGGCGGGCCGGCGGCCGAGTTGCAGTGGAGATCCTGGACCCGGCCCAGGATCTGAATGGATTGCCGGTGGCGGTTCAGGGTCTCAATGGCCCCGGCCTCGGGGCTGTGGAGAAAAACCTCCACCTGGGTGCCCGGGGGCACGTTCATCTCGCCCCGGATATTGCGGATGGCGGTGATGGTGGCCATGACCAGGTTCATCTCCGCTTCGGCCTCGGGGTGGTCGAACTGGGGCTCCGGTTGGGGGTAGGGCGCCACCATGATGCTGCCCTGGGCCCCGGGCAGCTGCTGCCAGATCTCCTCGGTCATGAAAGGCGTGAAGGGGTGCAGGAGGCGGAGAACGGCGCTGAGCACCCTAAGGAGGACTGACTGGCTCTGGCGCCGGGTGGCCGCGGCCTCTTTGTCATAGAGCTGAGGCTTGATGAGTTCCAGGTACCAGTCGCAGAACTCATGCCAGACGAACTGGTAAAGCGTGTTGGCCGCCTGATCGAAGGCGTAGGTGTCCAGGCTCTTGCGGGTCTCCCGGATGACCTGTTGGAGGCGGCTCATGATCCAGGCCTCCACCGTGGTCAGTTTTTCGTAAGGGTCGAGGTCAGCCCCACCGGCCGGCGGCTCGGGATCGAAGCCTTCCAGGTTCATAAAGGTGAAGCGGCAGGCGTTCCAGACCTTGTTGGCGAAGTTGCGGTAGCCGGCGATGCGCTCCTCGGAGAGGCGCACGTCCCGGCCCATGGCCGCGAAGGCGGCCAGGGAGAAGCGGAAGGCGTCGGTGCCGTATTTGTCCATGAGTTCCAGGGGATCGATGACGTTGCCCTTGGACTTGCTCATTTTCTGGCCTTCCGGGTCCCGCACCAGGGCGTGGATGTAGACCTCCCGGAAGGGGACTTCCCCCATGAAGTGAATCCCCATCATCATCATCCGGGCCACCCAGAAAAAGAGGATGTCGAAGGCGGTGACCAGGACGGACGTGGGGTAAAAGAGCTTGAGTTCCGGGGTCTCGGTGGGCCAGCCCAGGGTGGAGAAGGGCCACAGGGCCGAAG
>JAHIKF010000384.1 GCA_018897875.1 Pseudomonadota bacterium
GAGGCGAACCGCGCTTCACTCTCCCGCAGGGCCTCTTCGGCGCGGCGGCGCTCGGTGATGTCAAAAAACACCCCGCTGATGTATTCTACCTGGCCGCCCGGGCCACAGATAATCTGGCCCCGGTCCTGGATCCAGATGACCTCGCCGTCTTTCCTCCTTATCCGGTATTCCCGGATGTATGAGCCTGATTCTTTCAGTCCTCTCTGAAACGCGGTTTTAAACTGTTGATAGTCTTCAGTTACCAAGATGTCATGCCACTTCATGTTACGGGTATCGAATTCTCTCTTAGGGTAACTGGTGAGTTCTTCCACTTTCTCATCGATAAAATCCACCGCACAATCCACATAGCCTTTATAGACCACGCCCGGGAGGTTCTTGACCAGGAGGCGGTATTTTTCTTCACTCGCTTTCAGGGCGGCCTCGGCCTGGCGGCGCTCCTGGCGCTCCTCGGCCTCCCGGAGGGCGCGCTGAACTGCGCGGGCCAGGCGGGATAGGCGGTCCTTGAGCACATAATCCGTGGCCCCCCGCTGCACCGCGTCGATGGCCACCTCTTCACCCATGGCCCCGGAGACAAAAATAAAGGGCTTATCCGGGCAGGTGGCCTGGGCCAGAGCCAGGGCCTCCAGGCCATCGAAATTCGGCAGATGGAAGTCCGACAGGATGAGATCCGGCCAATCTTCTGCCAGCGCCGCCACAAAATGTTCCCGGTCGGCGACGCGCCGGTAAGAGTGGGCGATCTCGGCTTGCCGCAGCTCATAGACCATCAGCTCCGCATCGCTGGGCAAATCCTCTAAAATCAGAATACGCAGGGAGCGTTCCATGAATTACTCCGACGACTACCTACCGGGGCGCCGCCTCCTGGGAAATCCGACCTGGACCGGTCAATTCGGCACCTGGTTCAACAACAGCCAGTAGAGGCCCAATTCTTCCACGGCTTGGAAAAACTTGTCAAAGTCCACCGGCTTGACCATGTAGCTGTTCACCCCCAGGTTATAGCCCCTGACGATATCCGACTCTTCCTGAGATGAGGTCAGGATTACTACCGGAATCGTCTTAGTCCGCTCATCAGCTCTAATTTTTTCCAATACTTCCAGGCCATTGATCCGGGGCAGCTTTAAATCCAGCAAAATGACCTTGGGGCGCACCGCCAGGTTCCGTCCGGCATACTCCCCGGTACCGAAGAGAAAGTCCAGCACTTCCACCCCGTCGGCAAAGGTGAGGAGCTTGTTAGCCAGCCCCTTGTTTTTCAGGGCTCTGAGGGTCAATTCGGCGTCGTATGGGTTATCTTCCACCAACAAAATTTCCACTTCGTGGCAATCTTCCAAGGGTATTCCCTCCGCCGGACTAGGCCGGGTAAGGTGTCGGGCTCACGGACTGCTGGCCCGCTGGCCTTCGACGCCGCCGCAACTCCCCGCCCCCGGGTCGACGGCTAACAGGTTGGCGAAAAACTACCAATTCCTGCAATCGGCCATTGGGAGCTTAATACAATAATACTATTGTATCAACAGGTTATCCGTCAAATACTTTCTCTGCAAAAACCGTCACCCGCAGGGCTCAGCCTTGAAAAAGCTTTAATGGCCCGGGTGAGCCGGGGTCGTCATAGGGCGCCTTTCACGGGCCACTTTCCGGGGCGAAAAACACACCCTCTATGGCTGGCGGCGCTTTGACCGTCGTCAAGGCCCTTGCCTCAATCATTATCTATACCACATTAATTTTTAAATTTTCAGGTTTTTACCTAAACTTGCTTGATTGTTAAGCCAGCTAAACGCGAGGCGAGCTTCAGCCGCCAGGAAGATGGCCATGCCGCTCCGGATAGTTCTCCGGAAGGGAAAATTTATCAACAGTTTCCGGTCAGGTTTTTGCAAAGAAGGATGCTCGTTATACATAGTCCAACCGTTCATAAATTCACTAACGCACTTTTTGCTCCGAGAAAATTACTTCCCCCTCACCCTGGCCCTCTCCCCCATTGTGGGAGAGGGTAAGAGAGAGGACCGCTTTCATGCCTTATGGTTACTAAACCCAACGACACAACCTACTCCCTCTCCCCCCGCTTCGGGGGGAGAGGGTTGGGGTGAGGGGGGGGCAGGACAACCGCATACAATTTCCTAACAGGACAGTGCTGGAAATTTGTTATACTTTTCAGGTATCGAAAAAACCAGATGCACATCCGAGAGTTTCCCGGCCGGAAGGTAACGCGACACATGGCGATTTTAGAGACTCTGGCCCGCACAAGGCTCAAGGTGACCGGCGTGGTGCAAGGCGTCGGCTTCCGGCCCTTTGTCTACCGGCTGGCCCGGCTGCATCGTCTGGCCGGCTGGGTGTGCAACACTTCCCAGTGCGTCGAAATCGAGATCGAAGGCCCGCCGGCCTCCCTGGACAGATTTATCGTCCAACTGGAGCAGGAGGCCCCGGCCCTGGCCAAGATCGATACGGTGGTGAGTCGCGCCGCCCCGCCCGAGGGCAGCGCCGGGTTTGCCATTCGGGAGAGCCGGCATCTGACCGCCACCGAGGCCCTGACCCCCGCGGACGTGGCCACCTGTGACGACTGCCTGGCCGACATCGCCGACCCCGGCAACCGGCGCTACCAGTATCCCTTCACCAACTGCACCAACTGCGGCCCCCGGTTCACCATCATCCGGGAGGTTCCCTATGACCGCCTCCACACCACCATGGCCGTCTTCGGCCTGTGCCCCCGGTGCCGGGCGGAATATGAGAACCCCGAGGACCGGCGGTTTCATGCCGAACCCACCGCCTGCCCCGTCTGCGGCCCCCGGGTCTGGCTGGAAGAAGGGGACCGCCGCCTGGACCGGGAAGCCATCCCCGCGGCCGCGAGTCGGCTGCACAATGGCCGAATCGTGGCCATCAAGGGCCTCGGCGGCTTTCACCTGGCCGCCGACGCCGGCAATGACCAAGCCGTCCAAACCCTCCGGGAACGCAAAGGCCGGGTGGGCAAACCCTTTGCCCTCATGGTCCGGGACCTGGCCGAGGCCGAATGCCTGTGCCACCTGGGCGACCTGGAACGGTCGCGGCTCCTCTCCCGGGAACGGCCCATCGTCGTCGCCCGGCGGCGGCCAAACACCGGCGTCTCGCCCCACGTGGCCCCGGGCCATAAGTTCCTGGGGCTCATGCTGCCTTACACCCCGCTCCACTTTTTGCTCCTGGAGCACGCCCCCGCCGCCCTGGTAATGACCAGCGGCAACCTCAGCGAAGAGCCCCTGGTGCACGCCAACGACGAGGCCCGGCGCAAATTGGCCGGCCTGGCGGACGCCTTCCTCCTGCATGACCGGGACATTCAGGCGCCCTGCGACGACTCCGTGGTCCGCCCCGTCGATGCCGCGGCCGTGATCCCCCTGCGGCGGGCCCGGGGTTTTGTGCCGGCGCCCATCTACCTGCCTCTGAAATCCGAGCCCATCCTGGGCGTGGGGGCCGAACAGAAGAACACCTTCTGCGTGGCCGCCCACGGCGTCGCCCTGCTCAGCCAGCATATCGGCGACCTGGATTCCGTAGAAACTTTTGATTATTACCAGCAGGCCATCACCCATTTTAAGACCCTGTGCCGCCAGGACCCGGCCATCGTCGCCCACGACCTCCATCCCCTTTATCTCAGCACCCGCTATGCCAGGGGCCTGGCCGGGGTGCGCCTCATAGGGGTGCAGCACCATCACGCCCATATCGCCGCCTGCCTGGCGGAAAACCGCCGCGCCGATTGCTGTATCGGCATCGCCCTGGACGGCACGGGCTACGGCCCCGACGGCACCGTCTGGGGCGGGGAACTCCTGCTGGCGGACCTGGCCGGCTTCACCCGGGCCGGCCACATCGCGGCCGTGCGCCTCCCGGGAGGCGAGGCCGCAGTCAAGGACCCGGGGCGCATGGCTGCCGCCTATCTCTTTGCCCTTTTCGGGGAGGACTTCAACACCCAGGCCCGGCGGCTGGGCTTGAACTATGACAACCTTTCGGAACGCATCCTGCGCCGCCAGCTGGCCGAGGGCCTGAATTCGCCCCTTACCACCAGCGCCGGACGCCTCTTCGACGCGGTGGCCGCGGCCCTGGATGTGTGCCGCCTCCGGACCTACGAAGGGCAGCCGGCCATGGAACTGGAAATGGCCGCGGACGAAACCGAAGATGGCTTCTACCCCGCGACCGTCAAAGAAGCCCCGGACGCCCTGGTCCTGGATACCCTGGCCATCTTCCGGGCCGTGGTGTGCGACCGCCTGGCCGGTGTGCCTGCGGGCGTCATCGCCGCCCGCTTCCACAACTCCCTGGTCCGGCTTTTGGCCGACGCCTGCGGCCTGATCCGGGAGCGGACCGGGCTTGCCCTGGTGGCCCTGTCCGGCGGCGTGATGCAGAACGCCCTGCTGTTCACCCGGCTTAAACGCTCCCTGGCAGCACTTGGCTTCGAGGTGCTCACCCACACCCTGACGCCGCCCAACGACGGCTCCATCTCCCTGGGCCAGGTGGCCGTGGCCGCGGCGCGCCTGGAGAAAGGCAAATGACGGTTTTGGAGCCAGCGTGAGAGGCCGGCGGCCGCTGCCTTAATAATAAACTCTCCTATAAATTCTCTCCCACCTTTTTCAGACATCTTTACTTTGAATAGAATAGTGTGGTATTGCTATTATGAAGGAAGTGTACCTAAAATTTAGGAGAATCGGGCGATGCAGATCATGCCAAGGCCACTCCAAACCCTGGTAGCCGGGTTTATAGCGGGAGTATGGTTTCTCCTTACCGGTTGCCTCTGGACCCCAACCCCGGCGTATAGTCAAGCCCTGAACCCTAACCCGCCTCCAACCCCGGTGCGCCTGGTGTTCATCCATCATTCGGTGGGGGAGAATTGGCTGAATCCGGATCTTGAATCTGGCGGTGCCCTGTTCACTGTCCTGAATGACAACCAGTATTTCGTGTCCGACACCTATTACGGCTGGGGTCCTGAGGACCCGGATTTGGGAGATAATATCGGCTCCCGCACTGACATCGGCAACTGGTACAACTGGTTCCTGGGGCCACATTCCGGCACTAATCTGCCCCCACTTTATACCCAAACCGGCAGCTTTCCCCACCCAGAGTGGGTCAACAGTATGCCCGACCCCAATCCCGGCGGGCAAAACGAGATCGTCATGTTCAAGTCCTGCTATCCTAACTCCGCGGTGCTTTCCGGCAATCCCACCGACCCGCCCCGGCAGAGCAGTCCCGGAGACCCCAATCCCATCTGGGGAAGGAGTGAAGGTGAGTCGGAATTCTACACCGTCAGCAATGTCAAAGGAATGTATCGGGACCTGCTGAGTTATTTCGCCACCCGCCAGGATAAACTGTTTATTTTAATCACCTCTCCCCCCGTTCACCCGGGAGAAGAAACCATCCCCGGTTCCATTAACCTGGCCCGGGCCATCAACACCTGGCTGGTGTACCACTGGCTGGATGACTACCCCTATAATAACGTGGCGGTCTTTGACTTTTTTAACGTGCTGACCTCCAATGGGGGCGAAACCTTTATCAATGATCTGGGGGCGGCGGCCGGCAATCACCATCGCCTGCGCCACGGCCAGGTGCGGTACACCATCCAGACCGGCGGCAACTATTCAGCCTATGCTTCCGGAGACAGTCATCCCACCGCGGCTGGCGGCCAGAAAGCCACGGGGGAATTCGTACCGCTCCTCAACATCGCCTACCACGCCTGGAAGGGGACCGGCGGGCGGCCGTGGTACATGGGGCGCGGACCCAAGGCAGCCCCGGGATTGTCGTTGCTGTTGCTCAATTAACCGGGGCGCGGCAGGTCCGTTGGCGGCTCTCCCGGGCTTCACCGCCATGACGCCAGGCCTCCGTCTCATTCATAAAATGCAGGTTATGATATACTGATTTATCAGCTGCAGGAATCAGGTTCGTCCAGCGTTGAAGATAAAGATAACGGATCGTAATATAAGGTTAAATTCATGTGTCTTGCCATTCCCATGCGTCTCATTGAAATCGCCGGGGTCACCGGCGTGGCCGAAGTGGATGGGGTGACCCGGGCGGTGCGCCTCGATCTGCTCCCCGAGGTGGTGCTGGGGGATTACGTGCTCATTCACGCCGGGCTGGCCATTGCCCGGGTGGATGCCGCGCATGCCGAGGAAACCCTCACCTTTCTCCGGAGCCTGGCCGATGAAGTTTATTGACGAGTTCCGGGACCAGGCGCTGGTTCAGGACCTGGCCCGGCGCCTGGCGGCCCTGGCAGCTTTTACGGAAAACCCCGCCACCGTCATGGAGGTCTGCGGCACCCACACCATGGCCGCGGCCCGCTTCGGCCTCAAATCCCTTTTGCCCCCGGCGGTTGGGCTCATTTCCGGTCCCGGCTGCCCGGTGTGCGTCACCGACCAGTCAGACCTGGACGCCTTCCTGGCCCTGGGGGCCGAACCTGGCGTGGTCCTGGTCTCCTTCGGCGACATGCTCCGGGTCCCCGGCACCCACACCTCCTTGGAAGGCCTGCGGGCGCAGGGGGCCGAGGTGCGGGTGGTTTACTCCCCCCTGGATGCGGTGGAGCTGGCCCGGCAGACCCCGAAGAAACACCTGGTGTTTTTCGGGGTGGGCTTCGAAACCACCATGCCCGCCACCGCCCTGGCCATCCAGACCGCGGCCCGATACGGGCTGGACAACTTTTCGGTCTGCTGCGTCCACAAGACCATGCCCGCGGCGCTCAAGGCGCTCTTGAGCTCAGGCGATGTGCGGGTTTCCGGGCTCCTCTGCCCCGGCCACGTCACCACCATCATCGGGACGGCCGCCTACGACTTCATCCCGGCCGAATTCGGCCTCCCCTGCGCGGTGGCGGGTTTTGAGCCCGTGGATATGCTGTTGGGGATAGAATCGATCCTGCGCCAAATGAAGGAAGGTAAGGCTTGCGTGGACAACGTCTACACCCGGGCGGTGAGCCTTCCCGCCAACCCCAAGGCCCGGGAGTTGCTGGCCGAGGTGTTCGCACCCGACGACGCCTTCTGGCGCGGCCTGGGCGTTATCCCCGGCAGCGGCGTCAGGATTCGGGAACCCTACGCCCGCTTCGACGCCCGGGCCCGGTTCCCCCAGGTCTGGGAGCGCCTCACCCCGCCGCCGCCGTCGCCCTGCCGCTGCGGCGAGGTCCTGCGGGGCGTCATGCGCCCGGTGGACTGCCCCCTGTTCGCAGGAATTTGCACCCCGGCCCAACCCCTGGGCCCCTGCATGGTTTCCACCGAAGGCGCCTGCGCCGCGGCGTATAGGTATGAGAGGTGATGAGGGCGCGACAAATCGGGGGAAATAAACATGAAAAGTCAGGTAGGGCGGACGCCCTCGGCCCACTCAACTGGATTGATGGTGCGTAGAACGCACCCTACATTAAACTTTGGTGGCACAGGTTTTCAACCTGTGCACCCGCACCGGTAAGATACAGATGTCACCAAAGACTTTTTGGAACAGGATGCTCGTTAAACGTGGTCCTACAACACATATATTCGCTAACGCACTTTTTGCCGAGAAGATTACTTCCCCCCCACCCTGACCCTCTCCCCCCTTGGGGGAGAGGGGGAAAAGTGGAACCGATTTCATGATCTACAGTGGCACAGGCTTCCAGCCTGTGTTCCTTTAACCCCCTCTCCCCACGCTTCGGGGGGAGAGGGTTGGGGTGAGGGGGGTGAAACAACCGCATGCAATTTCCTAACCGGACAGGGCTGAGTTTTTTTATCCTTTTCGCCTTTCTCCCTTTTCCCCTTTTCGCCCCCAACAATTTTCTAACCCTCCCCCACCCTTCTAATACTACTGTGTCATAAATCAATGTCATCTGGGTCGTTGATCC
>JAHIKF010000385.1 GCA_018897875.1 Pseudomonadota bacterium
TGAGCACGATCTGGAAGAGATCGGTGCCGATGGCGGCGATGGTGGGCATGCCGATGATGTAAATCATGGCCGGCACCATGATGAAGCCGCCGCCTACCCCCAGGAGAGCCGCCATGATGCCCACGATGGTGCCGATGGTGAAGGGGAAGATGGCCGAGGTGCTGAGTCCTGAACGGTGAAAGTTCATTTTTAACGGCAACTTGTTGAAGATCCTGGTAAGGCTGGACTCAGTCACCGGGGCCGCCGAGCTGTCTTCGGCGGTGGCGCCCCTGCTGCGGCGAATGGTGCGCCAGCTCTCTATGAACATGGCGCCGCCCACCAGGCCCAGCATGAGCACATACACCACCTTCATGACGAACTCAAAGTTCCCCATGGCCCGCAAGATCTTGACCAATTGCACCCCGATGGTGCCGCCGCAGATCCCGCCGGCCAGGATAACCAGGCCCATCTTGAAGTCCACATTGCCCAAACGCCAATGGGCAAAGGCGCCGGAGGAGGCCGCGGCCACGATCTGGTTGGAGTCCGAGGCCGCGGCCACGGCCGGCGGGATGCCGATCATCATCATCAGCGGGGTGAGGATAAAGCCGCCGCCCACCCCGAAAAGCCCGGAGAGGAAGCCCACCGCGCCCCCGATCCCCAGAAGCAGGAAAACATTAATGCTCATACCCGCAATGGGAAGATAAATATCCATCCTATCTGTCCCTCCCAGACAATAAGTTCGGATTCCGGGATAGTATGTTAAAAAACTCACAAGGTGTCAATAATTTTTCTATATAGGCAAGTTCTTTTCCAGTATGTAACTCATGTAATCGTGTTGCAAAATGCAGCAAAGCATGGCAAACTAATGGAAATTTATGGGAACTTTGGAGGCGCCGGATTTGGCGCGGTAGGGGAGGGCTTCTCCCATGAGGGCGTCCAAGATGATTCCCTTGACTATGAGGAGTGTTGCAAAAATCAAATGATGGCAGACGAGAGGATGGCGATTCCCGGTTTTCCGGCTTAGGGGCCGGGCCGCACATTTTGTCCGCCTGGAGGATTCTCTTGTACCTGAATATACGCCAGAAGGTAATTTTGGGGTTTACCGCTTGCGCCCTGGCCATCGGCTTCATCGGCGGGTTTTCCTACCATTACCTCCACGCCATCGAGCTTAAACAGCACGTGGTCCAGATTGCCGATGATTTGCGGGAAATCGTGCTGGAAACCCGTCGTTACGAGAAGAATTATCTCCTCTACGGCCAGGATGAGGATTTTAAGCAGAACCAGGCCTATACCCAAAAAGCCCTGGAGGTTCTGGCCACGATCATGGCCGATGTCAAGAACCTGAAAGTGGCTTCCCAGATGGATACCTTTAAGACGGACCTGATCGACTACCAGGGACTGATAAAGCAACTGGCCAGCCTCGGGGAGCGGGGCCAGCCGGACAGCCGGGGCCTGGAAGAGCAGCTGCGGACCCGGGGCAAGGCCCTGGTGGACCTCTCGGTGCAGCTGGTGGCCTTCGAGCGCCTCCGGATTCTGGAAATCATCACCACCTTGAAAACCCAGCTCCTGGTTTCCGTGGTGGTGTTTCTGGCCTTCATGGGGTTCATTATTTACATCGTCAACCGCAAGATCATTCTCCCCTTGCGGGTGATTGAAAACACCACCAAACGCATTGCCCAGGGGGATTTCAAGCCCCTGCCGGTCCTGGACACCCGGGACGAAACCCAGCGGGTGGTGGAGGCCTTCAACCTCATGGTGGAGGAACTGGAACGGCGCCAGGACCAGTTGGTCCAGGGCAAGAAGATGTCCTCCCTGGGGGTCTTAACCGCCGGGATCGCCCACCAGCTGAACAATCCCCTCAACAACATCTCCACGTCCTGCCAGATTATCCTGGAGGAATTGGATCAGGCGGACCTGGAATTTGTCCGCAAAATGTTGACCAACGTGGAGCAGGAGGTCTATCGGGCCCGGGATATCGTTAAGGGGCTCCTGGAGTTCTCCCGGGTGCGGGAATTCTCCCTCAAGGCCATTCCCCTGGAGGACGTGGTCAAGCGCTCCATCCGGCTCATCTCCAGCCAGGTGCCTCCGGGGGTTGACCTGGTGGACGAGGTCCCCTGGGACCTGATCCTGGAACTGGACGCCCAGCGCATGCAAGAGGTCTTGCTCAACCTGCTGATGAACGCCATCCAGGCCATTAAGGAACCCCCCGGGGAAATCCGCATCGCCGCCGCCGCCGACCCGGCGCACCATGAAGCCGTCCTCACCATCGAAGACACCGGGGTGGGTATCCCCAAGGAGGAGTTGGACCGGGTCTTTGATCCCTTCTTTACCACCAAAGAAGTGGGGGTGGGCACGGGCCTGGGGCTGTCCATCGTTTACGGCATTATCGAGAAGCACCACGGGCACATCTCGGTGGAGAGCAAACAAGGGGAGGGCACCAGGTTTACCATCCGGATGCCTTATCATCCTGAGGCCAAGTCAGAGAGGGCCGCATCATGAGGCGCGGTAAGATTCTCATCGTCGAAGATGAACTGATCGCCCGGGAAAACCTGGACCATGTGCTCAAGAAGGAAGGGTATGATACCGTGGCGGTGGAAAGTGGCGTCCTGGCCTTTAAGGCACTGGAAAAACAAGAATTCGACCTGGTCATGACCGACCTGAAGATGCAGCAGGTGGACGGCTTGCAGGTGTTGGAGCGCACCAAGGAGCTCTCTCCGGACACCGAAGTTATCATGATCACCGGCTTTGCCACCGTGTCCACCGCGGTGGAGGCCATGCAGAAAGGGGCCTATCATTACCTGCCCAAGCCTTACAAGATTGACGAGATGCGCATCCTGGTGGCCAAGGCCATGGAAAAACGCTCGCTCCGCCAGGAAGTCACCGAACTGAAGCGCCAGGTCCAGAGCCAGAAGAAAGTGCCCTTCCTGGTGGGCAAAAGCCCCAAGATCGAGCTCCTGAAACAGACCATCGAGCAGATTGCGCCCGCCGATGCCACGGTGCTCATCCTGGGAGAGACGGGCACCGGCAAGGAGTTGGTGGCCAAGGCCATCCACCACCTCAGCCCCCGGTCCGAGAACCGCTTCCTGGCCATCAACTGCGGGGCCTTCAGCGAAGAGTTGCTGGCCAACGAGCTTTTCGGCCACGAAAGAGAAGCCTTCACCGGTGCCCGGGGGGTCAAGAAGGGCCTGCTGGAAGCGGCTTCGGGGGGCACGATCCTCCTGGATGAAATCGGGGATATGCCCACCTCCATGCAGGTCAAGCTGCTCCGGGTCCTCCAGGACAAAACCCTGATGCGGGTGGGCGGCACCAACGAAATCCCCGTGGACATCCGGGTCCTGGCCGCCACTAACAAGGATCTGAAAGGGGAGGTGGAGCAGGGCAACTTCCGCCAGGACCTCTACTACCGCATCAACGTGGTCACCCTGCACGTGCCCACCCTGGCGGAGCGCCAGGACGATATCCCGCTCCTGTGCCGGCACTTCCTGGGGAAGTTTGCCGAGGCCCAGGATAAAAAGATCGACCGGATCAGTGACGAGGTCATGGACGTGCTGCTCCATTACGAATTCCCAGGCAATATCCGGGAGCTGGAAAACATCATGGAGCGGGCCGTGACCCTGTGCAACGGCAGCGTCATCGAAATGCAGCACCTGCCCCTGGATTTCCAACAGCCGATCTTCCAGGTGCAGCGCTACCAGCGGCGGGAATTAAACACCCTGGAAGCCAATGAGAAGGAATACATCGCCTGGGTCGTCAAGCAGGTGAACGGCAACAAGACCAAGGCCGCGGAAATCCTGGGGATCGACCGGGTCTCCCTGTGGCGCAAACTGAAACGGTTTGATTTGAATGGGGGGAGTTAGGATGAATAGGGGAGGGGGCAAAGGGCTTTTTCGTTTTTCGTAAGTGCGGCCCTTACTCCCCTTACAAAGAACCCCAAGCCCCCGTCACCAACCCCTTACCCGGGGGTTGGGAGAGAGATAGCCGGTGTCTCAACTACTTGAAATATTATCGGTAGACCTGTCGGCGGTGGCCGATGCGCAGCACCAGGATTATGAGGACCCTGTCGTCAATTTCATAAATAATCCGGTAATCGCCGCAGCGGACGCGGTAGCGGTGGTCGTGACCTTTAAGTTTCTCCACCCCCGGGGACCGGGGGTTTTTCCCCAGGGATTCCAGCGTGGCTGCAATCCTACGGCGGGTCGACGTCTCTAACTTTGCCAGTTCTCGCATGGCCGCCGGTCTGAATTCAATCCGGTAGGTCATTTACTCCAGATCCAAATCCTTCTTCACCTGCTCCCAAGGAATCGACTCTCCCGGCTCCAACAGGGCGGCGTCGGCAGCGGTGTTGTCCATTCGGTCCTCCAGGTCCTGCAATAGTTGCAGGTCTGCCATAGTGACGATGGCCGCCACGTTCTTCCCCCGGCGATGCAGGATAATGCGCTCTCCGGCATAGGCCACCTGATTTAAAATATCCGCAAAGTCCTCACGGGCCGCGGTGGTATTGAGACGTTTCATAGCTATCACCCATATTCATTTTGTACATATTGTACAATATAATGTGGCGGCGGGCAATACCACCTCTGAACAGGTTTAAGGCAGGTTTTTGTAAGTACAGGGGGGGTCTCACCGGCGGGATGGCATGATTTGATGAGGGAACCGGCGCGGTCCCCTCATCCTGGCGCTTTACATCAGCCGCCGGGGCTAATATCGGTCGCCGCCCCCCACGTTTTGGATGATGGAGGCGGCCTCTAACCTCAGGGTCCGGTACTGATTGACGATAATGTTGAGGTTCGAGATCTGGCCTTCTACGTCAGTGAGTGCCGAGACCTCGGCGTCAATTTGCCGGCGCACGGCGCGGCGCCGGTCGCCGCAGTCGATCTCCCGGGGCACCCTATCTCTCAGGGTCTGCACCTGAATGAGGGCGTCATTACATAACCGGATCGCTATACTTAATTTTTCGTCCGCCAGGGCCAGCCTCGGGTTTCTCTGGGTCCTGGCCCGGTCTTGTTTGAGCCCCGCCAGATCATCATAAAGCATCTTTTCGTTCCAGGCGATCCGCTCCTTTACCCGGGCCGTCCGGGAATCAAAATCATAACAGAGCCGGTCCGTGCGCCCCGCCATCGCGGCGCTCGCCAGTAAAGAGCTCAGGCAGAGAAAAATCACCACCCAGAGTAACTTTTTCATTATCGGCCTCCTGTTGGTATTGAGAGAGTTACCGCCGTTCGGGTCGGCTTCTTCCGATCACCATATAGGGATGAGTGGGAATGGTCAACATTTTTAGGTTCAGGCTTGAATCTGAATCAAGCCGCCCGGGGCCAGCCCCGGCCCTTGACGCCGGTGGCGCGACAGGGTATATGAAATTATAGCCATTGCCAAAAGTTGTTTCCGTTATGGGAAGCCTGATAATCCCCCCTGCCCCCCTTTAAAAAAGGGGGGGAACTGCTAAGGAATTGATAGTAAAGTCCCCCTTTGAAAAAGGGGGATTTAGGGGGATTTGAGAACCCCCAAGCGGAAGAAATTTATGGCAAACGCTATAACTATCAAACCTAACTTGTAAAAGAGAGTTGCCGGATGGTCATTTCGGGTCCAAGCAACCGGGAGCGGCGCACGGTGAAACGCATTCTCATGATGACGTTGTTATTAGGCTTGATGAGTCCCGCAGCCTGTGAGTCACTGTGGCCGGGCCAGGAGACACCGGCAAATGAAATAAAGCTGGCGGGGCACATCAATGCGACCGAAACCGATCTGGCGTTTCAAGTCCCCGGCCGTATAGAGGCAATCTCGCCCGAAGCCGGAGAGGAGGTCAAGGCCGGCCAGGTGGTGGCCAAGCTTGATGATCAGGTCTTCCGCCATGAGGTGGATGCGGCGCAAGGGGCATGGGACGAGGCAGACGCCACGCCCGGCCCCAAGAAGCTCAAAGATGCGGGACTCCGCCAGGCGAAGGCGGCTCTGGAATTAGCCCGGCTGCGCTTAAGTTATGCCACCCTGATCTCCCCGGTGGGCGGCCTGGTCCTGGCACGGTCGGCCAATCCCGGCGAATTAGCCGCGGTAGGCACCACCATCATTACCCTGGGTGATCTGGACCACGTCTGGTTTGAGGGATATCTGCCGGAACGGGACCTGGGGAAGGTGAGCTACGGCCAGAAGGCGGCCATCACCATCGATGGAACTCCCGGGAAAGAATATTCCGGCGCCATCTCGTTTATTTCCCCGAAAGCCGAATTTACCCCGAAGACGGTGGAGACCTATCGGGAGCGGGTAACCATGGTCTATCGCGTCCGGATTAAAGTGCCCAATCCCCAGCGAGTGCTGAAAGTAGGCATGCCGGCCGAGGCAGTCATCTCCCTTGCAAAGCCCTAATCGCCAGATTTGCCTGCAAGCCACCGGGTTGACCAAGCGTTTCGGGCCCCGGGTGGCGGTGGATCGCCTCAACCTGGAAGTATTCCGGGGCGAGGTCTTTGCCCTCCTGGGACCGGATGGCGCCGGCAAGACCACCACCATGCGGATGCTGAGCGGCATTTTGCCCCAGGATGAAGGCCAGGCCCGGTTATGGGAATTCGATACCTTGCGGCAAACCCGGCAGCTTCGGGAGCGCCTGGGTTACCTGCCGCAAAGCTTCGGCCTCTATGACGACCTCACCGTGGCGGAAAATATCCATTTTTATGCTGATCTCTGCCGGGTGTCCCGGGCCCAGCGGCGGCAACGCCTGCCGGAGTTGCTGGCCTTCGCCAATCTCACCCCTTTCCAGGACCGCCTGGCCGGCAAGCTTTCCGGCGGCATGCGCCAGAAATTGGGGTTGATCTGTACCCTGGTACACCAGCCCCGCTTGCTGCTTCTGGATGAACCCACCACGGGCATGGACCCGGTTTCCCGGCAGGAATTTTGGCTTATCCTGCATGAACTCCTAAAAACCGGCGTCACCATCTTCCTGGCCACGCCGGATATGGATGAAGCCGAACGGGCTCATCGGGTGGGTTTGATGTATCAGGGCCGGCTCCTGATGGCCGCGACCCCCCAGGCCCTCAAAGAGGCGTTTGCCGGAGAGTTGCTGGAGTTGCGGACGCCTGACCTGCGGGCGGCCCGGAGGATTCTCACCGGCCAGCCTTACCTCCGCCAGGTACTGGCCATGGGTGACCGGATAGTGCTCACCGTGGACCGGGCCGAGGCGGCGTTGGGCCTCATTGAACAGACCCTCCGCCAGGCCGGGGTCACCGCGGTGCGGATTTCCGCCACCGAACCTGGACTGGAAGATATCTTTGTGCAGACCATGCGCCGGCAAGGGGAGTGATGGATACTGACTTTGCCATCGAGGTCAAGAACCTCACCCGTGATTTCGGGGACTTCCGGGCCGTGGATGACCTCAGTTTTCAGGTGCGCCGGGGCGAGATCTTCGGCTTTTTGGGGCCCAATGGGGCGGGAAAATCCACCATGATCCACCTGCTCACGGGGTTGTTGTTTCCCACCTCCGGTTCCGGGAAGGTGGCGGGACTGGACCTGGCTCGCCAGGCCAAGCAGATCAAGCGGCAAATCGGTTATATGTCCCAACGCTTCTCCCTCTATGAAGACTTGACGGTGGAGGAGAACCTGCTTTTTTTCGGCGGTATTTACGGACTGTCGCCCGCCAGAAGCCGGGAGCGCGCCCGAGAACTGATGAGCCGCATGGATCTGTCGGATAGGCGCCGGGATCTGACCCGCCACCTGGCCAAGGGCTTGCGGCAGCGGCTGGCCCTGGCTTCGGCCATCATCCATGAACCTGCCATCCTCTTTTTGGACGAACCTACCAGCGGCGTCGACCCGGTGTCCCGGCGGAAATTCTGGGATTTGATCTATGACATGGCCGACGCCGGGGTGACCACCCTGGTAACCTCTCATTACCTGGATGAGGATGAGTTCTGCGACCACCTGGCCCTCCTCTATCAAGGCCGCCTCATTGCCCTGGGCACCCCCCAGGAACTCAAAGCCACGATTGGGGGAGAGATCCTGGCCATCTATACTGACCGCCTGGATGAGGCCTTTGAGGTGGTGCGGTCCTTGCCGCAGGTGGTGACGGTGGCGATCTTCGGCAACCGCCTCCACGCCGCCACCACCAACCTTGAGCAAACCCAGGAAATGGTGCGGCAAGCCCTTGAAGCCCGGCAAATCACCATCCGGCGGCTGGCGAAGGTTTCCCCCACCCTGGAAGACGCCTTTATCGCCCTGATTTCCCGGGTGCGAGGGGTTTAAGCCTATGGATCTGGGACGCACCTGGGCCATCGCCCGGAAGGAATTCATCCATATTCGCCGGGACCCCTACAGTCTCATCATGATCATGTTGTTGCCGGTGATTCAATTACTGATCTACGGCTATGCCCTGACCTTCAACATTAAAGATGTGCCCGTGGCGGTCTACAACCGGGACCGGGGGCACCTGGCGGACAAGTATCTCAACGAGTTCCGGGGCTCGCCCTATTTCAAACTGACGCGGGCGGTTGACAACAGTGAGGAAATAGACCGCCTGATCGCCGACCGCCAGGTGCGTTTGGGTTTAGTGTTCCCCCATGATTTCACCCGGCTCCTGCACCGCGGCCGCACCGCTCCGATCCAGGCCCTGGTGGACGGCGCCGAACCTAATGCCGCCCACGTTATCCTGGGTTACGTCCAGGCAATCAGCGCCGATTTCAACCAGCAGGTATTGGGGGACCGGCTCAACCGGGAGGGGCTCCCGCGACTGGAAGTGCGTCTCAAACCCGAGTGGCGCTTCTGGTTCAATGAGGACCTGGAGAGCATCAATTTTATCGTGCCCGGTCTCATCGTGGTCATTATGACCATGGTGGGCACCATCCTGTCGGCCCTCTCCGTGGTCCGGGAAGTGGAACGGGGCACCATGGAAAGCCTGTTTGCCACCAGCCTGGAAAAATCAGAACTTCTCCTGGGTAAGCTGGCGCCGTATTTCTGCGTCAGTATGGCGGTGCTGTCTCTGGCCATGCTCATGGGACATTTTCTCTTTGAAGTCCCCTTGCGCGGCAGCCTGGGCTTGTTAATCGGGCTTTCGGCCATCTACCTCCTGGTGATGCTGGCCCAGGGCCTGCTGGTATCGGTCACTTCGGCCAACCAGTTACAGGCGTTTCAGACCGCGATGCTGATCAATTTTCTTCCGGCGCTCTTGATGTCGGGGTTTGTTTTTTCCATCCGGCTGATGCCGTTGCCGCTCCAAATCCTGTCCTACATAGTGCCGGCAAAATATCTGGTGACCATTTCCAAGGGCATCTATTTAAAGGGCATCGGTCTGGACATTTTGTGGCCGGACGCCTTGATCCTGGTGGCTTTCGCGGCCACGTTTCTGCTGTTTACCCTTAGGCACCCCGTGAGAAAGATCAGGTAAAGCATAATGGGCCGACGCATCTGGCAAATGGTGAAAAAGGAATTCATCCAGGTCTGGCGGGACCGGAGGCTGCGGATCTTCCTGATCCTGCCCCCCATCATCCAGCTGATTATTTATGGTTATGCCATCAATTTCGACATCCGGCAGGTGCCTTTCGGCGTCTTTGACGAAGACCGGTCCCAGGCCAGCGAGTTGCTGATTTCCCGGTTCACGGCGTCGGAATATTTCCGCCTGACGGATTTCATCAACAGCGACGCGGAACTAAAGGGCCTGATCGACCGCAGCCGGATTACTCTGGCGGTGCACATCCCGAAGGGTTTTGCCGCCAAGATCAAGGCCAACCAGCCGGTGCCGCTGCAACTCATCCTGGACGCCACCGATTCCAACACCGCCTTGATTGTGGCTAAATATACCCGGACGATACTCAACGATTACGCCCAAGAGATTCTCCAACAGACGCTCCGGCACCTAAATTTGCCCAAGAAATTGCAGATCCCGGTGGTGATCGAGCCGCGAGCCTGGCTCAATCCCAACCTGGAGAGCAAAAACGCCTTTGTTCCCGGGGTCATCGCCATGGTGGTGATGCTGGTGAGTCTGATGCTCACGGCCCTTGCGGTGGTGCGGGAGAGGGAGATCGGCACCATGGCGCAAATCCTGGTGTCCCCCCTCAGCCCGCTGGAATTCCTGTCCGGCAAAACCATCCCCTTTATCCTCATCTCCCTGGTGGACGTGGCCCTGGTAACCCTGATGGGTGTCTTCTGGTTCGAGATCCCTTTTCAGGGGAGCGTGGCCGTGCTGTTTATCGGGACCCTGGCATTCCTGCTCAGTTCCGTGGGCTTGGGCCTGCTGATCTCGACGACCTGCTCCACCCAGCAACAGGCGGTCATGGCCGGCACCTTCGTCCTGACCCCCGCCATTCTGCTCTCCGGCTTGATATTCCCCATCGCCAACATGGCCGTAATTTTTCAATATATTACCTATGTCAATCCCTTGAGATACTTTATCGTCATAGTGCAGGGCGTCTTCCTGGGGGGTCGAAGCCTGGCGGCCCTGTGGCCCCAAATGGCCGCCATGGCCGGGCTGGGGGTGGTTTTTCTGGGCCTCAGCATCATCCGCTTCCGCGGCCGGCTGGCCTGAGAGCAAGTCTCAAACCAAAGGCAATTTTCTCGTAGGGGCGGACCCATGTGTCCGCCCTCAGGTTGGGCAAGCATAGGTGCGCCGCGACAATTCTGGATTGGTTGATTGCGACTTGGCCTGAAATGTAGGGTGCGTTTTACGCACCATCGAATGGCGCGTGAGACGCGCCCTACTACTGCACAGGTTGAAAACCTGTGCCACCAATCTTTTTCAAGGCCGGGCGCGGCTGGTGACGGTTTTGGCAGCGAAAGTGAATAATTTAGTATTTTCGATAAGTTGTAATTATGAACTGCGTTCGGGAGGACCAGAAGCAGGAGTTTTGAAACCGCTGATAGGAAGAAAAATGGTTCTCAGGGAATTATCTTTTCCACCCAGGTTTGGCGCCAAGCTCAGGATTTTTTGCTCTTGCAGCCGGGTATTTCTTCCCCTTCAATAATACCGGGCAATGGCCAACCAGCCGCCGGCTTCGGGCCGGGCCCAGGCCGGGAGAATCCGACCGGCCTTTACCAGGACCCGGACCCCCCCCTGCCAGGGTCTGGGGCTTACGACCTCCACCGCCAGGGGGTCAAGAAAATGGAATCCCACCCCCAAGGCCTTGACCGCCGCTTCCTTCAAGGCCCAGAGCAAGGCCGCGGCGCCAGCGGTAGCGCCGCCGTTTAAGGGGCTGGCCCAGTCAAGCTCCGCGGGCCGGAAGGCTCGGGCCATGGGGTAGCCCGGCTCAAACTCCGCCGGCATGGCCGCGTCCACTCCCACCTGGCCGGCAGGCGTCAACGCGGCCCAGACGCGACCGGCGGCCTGAGAAAACGATACCGCCGGGCCCGGTTGCCCATCCAGGAACAGGCGCGGCTGGCCTAGGGCGGTTAACTCCAGGCTCACCGTCCCCGGCGCCGACTGGCCGGCGCCACCCGGGTCCTGGCCGGGCAGGCTGGCCAGCAGTCGTCGCACCAGGCGCTCTTTGGCTCCGGCGCCCGCCAGGTCTGAGGCGTAAATTACCGGATCGCACGGCCCCAGGCCGGAAAGCACCTGGGGTGCGGCCACCTCGGACCATCGCGGCCGGTGCGGCGGTGGGCTGATGGTCCATGGAGGCGGGGTCGCATTAACCATGGCGGCCTCAGGCGGAAAAACCTTTCATGATGAGGCCTTTGACCGTCATGATGATATGGCCCGCATCGTCTATGGCCCGGATATCCCAGGAGGACTCCCCGTCGTCCTGGGAGCGGCGGCGCCCCTCCAGGACAATCTCTTCTCCTGGCCGGCAGGTACGGGAAAAGCGCATTTCACCAATCGCAAAAGGAATCATGGCCGCGGTCACTTCTTCATCCCGCAACAGCAGGTGAGAATTCACCAGATGCTTCAGGGCCTCCAGCAGGTAAGGCGAGTACTGGTAGCGGGCCCCGGTCAAGCCGGCAAAGTCATTCAACTGTTTAAAAATGGTCCGGCCCCGGATAACGCCGCTGCTGGAGCCGTCAAGGCCTTGGAGCACCTGGTAGCGGTCCCCGAAGTTACTGTATTTTCTGTAGAACAACTGCATGCCCTTCTCGTCGAACTGGGCGCTGTCCAGTTCTTCCGGCTTGACGGTGAAATCGAGCCAGTCGGGCAGCGGCCCGCCCCGCAGTCCCAGGACTACCTGGCCGATGTAGTTGGTGGTCCAGCGGTCCAGGATCCGCCCGTTGCCGGTGATATGCGGGCTGGAAATGGACACGTCGCAGACCACTTCTCCGCCGGGGTTCTCCTGGAGGCGCCGGCAGAAGATGCGCGCCTCCCGCTTGACCCCCGGCGGACACTCCAGGATGTCCAGGTATTGGACCTGGCGCACTCCCAGCGGCGCCAGGCGGGGGCAAAGCAGGCTGGCTGCCTCCATGAAGGTTTCCAGGGCCATGACCCCCGAAACGAAGGGGTTCTTCATGAATTTGAAGGGCCGGTGGTCTTCCATCCACAAGTCGTGGTCCAGGGAGAAGGTGCGGCCGGCCTCCAGCGTCCCCGCCCCCATCTCCAAATGGTGGATCGTCTGGATCATGGGGAATTCGTTATCCCGGTAGGTCACGCCGGCGGTGATGATAGTTCCCGGGGCCGGTGGGCGTTCCTCCAGATCCAGCCGTACCGTCTTGAGCGGCGGCAGGGTGCGGATGGGCATGACCCAGTGCTCATGGGCCGGCCCCAGGAAGAGTTCCCGGTAGAACAGTTCTGCTAGTTCGCCGACGGTGATATACGCTTCTCCCATGCCCTTGAGCCGCATCAGTTCCCGCAACTCCGGGTCGTCAGCCATACCGGCGCCTTCGATGGGCGGCAGCATTAAGGCTTTGGCCCGCACCGACGGCTGCCGGTGGGCGATGACGTGCGCCAGGGCGGCCATGGCCCGGTTGCCGGCGCAGTAATTAATCTGGCCGACGTTGCCCCTGACCGCGGTAATGGAAGAGAGCATGACCATGAAGCGCAAGCCGTGCTCCCGGGCGGCGCGGTACAGGTTCCAGGCGCCCAGGAGTTTCACCTCCACCACCTGGGTAAAATCGGCCGCGGTCATGAACTCCATAAAGGAGTCCCTGATAATGCCGGCCCCGTGGATGATCCCGGCGATGCCGCCATAGTCCGCAACCACCCGGCCCAGGACCGCAGCCACGTTTTCCGGATCATTGACATCACAGGAGTAATAAGTCGCTTCGATCCCCTGGCGGGCCAGTTCCTTGAGGGTCTGGGCAATTTCCCCGCCGGAAGCCAGCCGCATGGCGGCATCGGACTGAGCCGCCGGGGCAGCGGGGCTGTTCCCGCCCGGGTGGCGCGGGTTCGCGCCTGCAAGACCGGCGCTGGCGGCGATCAGGCTGTCGTAGTCCAACTCGGGGTCAAATTCGCTGCTGCCCAAGAGGACCAGGCGCGGTTGGTTCGGCGCCAGGGCATAGGCCAGATGGGGGGTGATACCCTTGCCGCCGCCCGAGACGACGACCACATCGCCCGGGTTTAAGGCAAAATCTGGCGGGTCGATCAGGGACAGAGGCTGCACATACCCTTCAACGGTGAAGGCTTCTTGGCCGCGGAACCGGATCTCCGCCAGGCTGTGGTCCAGGCTCAAGGCCTGTTTGAGCCCGGCTTCCAGGTCGGTGTCGTCATCCAGCGCCACGCTGCGGAACAATACCGAGTCATATTCCAGGGCGGCGTCCAGGAACATGCCCCGTACGCCCTCGACCACAACTGCCGCCGGGTCGGCGTCGCCGGCGCCCCGGGTGATCAGTAAACAAAATTTCCGGTCCGGGGAGGACACCAGCTGTTGCATGGCGCTGAAAAATTCGGCGAGCCGGGCCGGTATGGCCTCGATGTCCTGGATGGCGGCGTTGGCAGTTTCGTCCAGCACCAGCACCAGGCCGGCCAATGATGGCGCCGCCTGGGCCGCATCCTCGGGGGCGCGCCCATCAAACTGGCCGGAGAGGTCCAGAATCCGGGGCACGACCGCAAACTGCTGGCCGAGCGCCTCGGCGACCGCGGCGGCCAGGGTTGACCCGGAAGATGGGCACATGACGGCTATTTCCTGTCCGGGGGCTAACTTCAGGGTGGTCCCGGCGGTGTCGCCCAGGGGCACCTCGTGAAAGACGATGCGCTTGATCGCCTCGGGCTGGCTGGGGACCCCGGCGGCGCCCGTCTCGGGCGCGGTTGCCACCGGGGGCGCGGGTGGCGAATCTATTTCAGCTTCGGCGGCCGTCTCTGGGGCAGCGACGCGTTCCCGCACCGCAGCGATGCGGTCGGCAATCTCCTGAACCGTACGCACGTTGATAAAGTCTTCCAGCTTGATGGTGATGCCAAAGTGACGTTCGGCGGCGTCCATGATGACCGGCAGGCGGCTGGAGCGGATGGCCAGATCCTGACGGATGTCCATGTGCGGCTCGATTTCGTCCCGCTCATAGCCGGTGGCGTCCATGATGATCCGGATCACGGTCTCAACATAGTCCCCGGCGGGAATAGGCGGAAGAACTTGGGTAACCCCGGCTGCCGCCTTTGGGACGGCTGGCGCTGCCGCGCCTGGGGCGCTGGACGGGGGTATGGCCGCAAACGCCGGGCCGGTCAGGAGACTGGCGTTAAAAAGTTCCGCAAAACGCGCCTCGCTGAAGGAGGGGTCCACTTCGCGGCGGATGGCCTCCAGAATGGCCGGTTTGAGATACTTGCCAAAGGTGTCCAGGATAAAGGTGTTGATTTCCCGCTGCATCACCATTACCGCCCGGTTATCCGTCGGCGGCGCGGTTGCGGGCCGGGGCGCCGGGGCCGGGGCGGGAGCAGCCTGGGGCAGAGTCACCTGAGCCGCCGGCTGGGCGGGCTGCACGTGACCCAGGGCATAGAGCTGCGCTGCCGCCGCCCGGAAGGCATACGCCTCATTTTCGGGTAAGGACGTATGGATACACCGGGCGGCCTCAAAAGTATCGACAATGAGGTTGCACAGGGTGTTTTTCGGCCCGATCTCCACAAACGTGCGCACCCCATGGTCATGCCACAGGGTTTCGACGTTTTGCTGCCAATGGACCGGATTTTCCAAATGATCCAGCAGGATCTTCCGGATGGCTTCGGGGTCATCCGGGTAAGGTTTCCGGGTAGTATTGGAGATCACCGGAATCTGGGGCGGATGAAGTTCGATGCCCGCCAGGAACTCGGCCATTTCCTCCCGGATCACGGCCATGATGGGGGAATGGAAGGCCATGCTCACCCGCAGCTGGGCATTCCAGTAGCCTTCCTGGTCCAGTTCGGCCTTGAGGCCCAAGACTGCATCGGTGCCGCCGCCCAGGACTATCTGCCGGGGCGAGTTGAAATTGGTGATATGGACGTTGCGGCGCGGGGCCAGCTTCTGCTGCAAAACCTCCCCGGGCACGTCCACGGCGATCATGGCGCCGGGGTCCAGACTCAGACCTGCAGCCTTGTCCATGCACTGGGCCCGCTGGTTGATGATGCGGAAGCCGTCTTGCCAGGAAAAGACCCCGGCCACGCACAGCGCCAGGATTTCCCCCATGCTGTGTCCGGCCATGACTGCCGGCTTCACCCCCAAGGCGAGAAGCTGGCTCACCACGGCATATTCGAAAGTGAATAGGGCCGGCTGCTGCCAGCGGGTTTTTTGCAGGTCCTCGTCCTGGGAGTTGAACATCAAGTTTAGGAGATCGAAGTCGGCCCCTGCGGCGATGCGCTCTATCCACTGTCGGACCAGGGGGAAAGACTCGTAAAGGTTCCGGCCCATCCCCGCATAATAGGTGCCCTGACCCGCAAAGACCAGGGCCATAGGCGAGGGCGTGTCAGCCTCGGGGGCGGCGAAGATGCCCTGGCCGGCGAGGCCCCGCAGGGTTTTATCCGCCAGCGGGCCGGTGAGGGGAGTAAGGGCCGCCACCTTCTTCCGAGCCTCGGCATCGTCTTCGGCCACCACCCCCAGTCGATGGGGAACGTCCGAAATCCGGGTCCTCAGGAACGACACCCCCTCAATCACCGCCGATGGCGTCGGCTCTTCCTGAACTTTCGGCCCGGCCGGGGGGCGCGAGGCATCCGGGACCAGCACCACCTCGCTGCCATTGAGACATTCTTCCACGTGCACCACGAAATTAGCGCCGCCGAACCCGAAGGCATTTATCTGGAGCCGCCGGGGATGATTCGCCGGTCTGGGCCAGGCTTCGGGTTGGGGAATTACGTGGAAGCCCCAGCGTTCCATATCGATCTCGGCATCGGGGGTGTGATAGTTCAGGGTGGGAGGGTAGATCCCGGTTTGCAGGGCCATGACGCCCCGGATCAGGTTATTGATGCCTGAGGCCCCCAGGCAGTGGCCGATCTGGGACTTAAAGGAACTCAGCATAACCCGCCGGCCGTTGGAGTAAAAGCTCTTGAGGGCCCGGATTTCCTCCAGGTCACCCTGTACGGTGGCGGTGGCGTGGCATTCCACCAGGTCCACCATTTCCGGGCCGTAATCGGCATGCTCAAATCCGGCGCGGATAGCGATCTTCTGGGTTTCGGCGACACTCTCCACCATACCCCGGTCGTTATTGCTGGCGCCGACCCCGGTAATGTATGAGTAGACCCGGGCGCCGCGCTTTTTAGCCACCGATTCCCGCTCAATGACGATCATGCCGCCGCCCTCCCCCAGGACAAACCCGTCCCGGGTGGAGTCGAAGGGGCGGCTGCTCGCTTCCGGGGGGCACGGTAAACCGGAAACGCCGGCCAGGGCCCCCAGGGCCGAAAACTCTATATAGTGGGCCGGGAAAAGGTTCTCTTCGCCGCCGCCCACCACCGCGGCGTCCAGGATGCCGTTGTTGATCATCTGGATGGCGGTGTAAATGGCCACCAGGCTGGTGGCGCAAGCGGCGGAGACCGAGTAGCACGGCCCCATGAAGCCGAATTTGTTGCTGATAAA
>JAHIKF010000386.1 GCA_018897875.1 Pseudomonadota bacterium
ATATTTTACCTGCTGAAGCAGGTACATCATAAAGCCAAGGAGAACAGGCAGTGAACGTGAAACAGACTTTCAGGGAACGCGGCGCAGTCAAGTGGTTCAACGAGGCCAAAGGGTTTGGCTTCATCACCCGGGAAGGCGAGCCGGATGTCTTTGTGCATCACAGCGCCATTCAGGGAAACGGCTTCAAGACCCTGGCAGAGGGCCAACGGGTCGAATTTGAGGTTGTGCAGGGACAGAAAGGTCTGCAAGCCAAGGAAGTGCGGAAATTGTAGTTACTGTCTGGCTGGAACTTGCTTGTCAACACGTAGTCTTTGGTGCTGCGTGACTATTAACCAAAGGAGAAATACCGTGGAGCAGACTACCAAGAAGATGTGCAAAAACCACCCCGGGAAAGAAGCAATTATGCGGTCTGATGGCGTTTCCACCGGCCTCTGCGCCGAATGTTTGACGGCTCGCGCCAAGAAAGGCGGCCGCAGGAAAAAGGCGAATTGATGATTTTTACCAGCAATTTTAAGATCGCGGGGCGTCTGCCCCAGGCGGTGGCCATCTCCCGGGGGATTCCCCGGGGGTGGCAAGGCCGCCGATGCAAGGCGCTGGCCCCGCCCCGGGACCTGATCAAAATCATGGAACCGGAGAGGTTTATTCCCCTTTACCGGGCCCAGGTCCTGGACAAGCTGGACCCTATGCGGGTGATCACTGATCTGGGCGGCGACAATTTTGTCATGCTTTGTTGGGAGGCTCCCGGGGAGTTCTGTCACCGCCGGGTGGTGGCCGCCTGGCTGCGGAAGCACACCGGCGTGCTCATCGAGGAGTTTATGCCCAGCCATGAACGCCATGCTGAGTGGCTTCTGGGGTTACAGGAAGTTAAGCCGTACGAACCCATAGACGAGACGATCCCCGATTGGCCGGGGGCGTGAGGGGCCTACCATGAGACGCAAGGTGATTCGCTGTCCCTGTGGTGCCAGGCACAATGTACCCGATGGCGCTGTCCGCATAGAGTGCCCGAAGTGCGGGCGGATCTTCGGCAAACCCAAGCTGGCCCCGAACCAGACCCGGGAGATGGAAAGGCGCCGGCGACAGATGGAGAAGAAATGATTTCCCGGGCGGGGACTCGTGGTGAGGGCATCACCGACCAGGTGGTGCTGGTGGTCCGATTCCACCGACCCGCTCCAGATCAGGATTGGTTGAAAAGGAAAAATCAGAGGCCAAGCACCCGTTTCAACGCAGTTTCAACCTCTGGCATAAAGGTGCAGCGGCCAATCACTTTGTCGATTTCCCTGGGGAGGACAGTGGCCAGCTGATCGGCAACGATGACGGAATCCGAGAGAATTCCCATGGCCTGGCCGTCGGGACTATCTTTCTTGACCGGCACCCGGGTATCTCCGGTGCGTCCCAGGTTGGAGGTTATTTGAACCACGACCCTCTGGCTCAACCCGGTTTCGACGGTCTCGTCCTGGACCACCAGGGCCGGCCTCTTTTTATATCTAACCAGGTCCGAGTAGGGGAATTTGACGAGGATTACGTCCCCCCGTTTATAGGTGGTCATACTCCTCCATGCCCGGGGCGTCCCAGTCTTCTTCCAAGGCGGCCAGGCGGGCCCGCGTTTCCTTCGCCTCTTCGGCGCTCCAGCCAAGGTTGGAAACCAGCAGGAGACCGGCGGCGGCCTGGGCATTCCGGTTCGGCTTTCCTTTTGAAGAGACGGCCTCTTGGGAGACGTCGGTTTTACCCATGGGAACTGTCCTCCTGTGTTGTCAATTATAAAGCAGTTTAAGGTCTTTTCCAAGAGAGGATAGATGGCCTTCATCGGTACCATAAACGCAGAAACCCGGAAATGGCTGGGGAACAACGGCCCGGCCTTCGATGGCCGGCAGGTTTATGTGGGGTGTTCTGGAGCTTTTACGGTGGAGCAGCTTCTCACCCGCTACGCGCCCAAGGCCAAACTTTGGGGGAATGACGTTTCGCTTTACTCCGGGGTTCTGGGGGCCTACCTGGCCGGCCAGACTTTCCGCCTTGAGGTCCGGGAGGAAAAATTCGCCTGGCTATCCCCCTACCTGGCCGACGAGGAGGCCAAGGCCGCCACGGTGATGGTGCTTTTCGAGATGCTGAAATACGAAAAGGCGAACAACCTCTTCAAGCAGCGGCACTGGATGCACTACTTGAACACCTTCGACAAGTTCCACCAGGGCACCGTGGCCAAACTCCAGGAGCGCAAAAAAGAAACCCGGATCGAGTCCTACACCTCCCGGGACATCTTCGACCTCCTGGACGAAATCCCTCAGGGCGCAGTGGTGATCGCCTTCCTTCCCACCTATGCAGGCGGCTACGAGCGCATGTTCAAGCGCCTGGAGGAGATCTTCGACTGGGACACCCCCGGCTACGGCCTGATCGACGAGGACCGCAAGAAGCGCATCCTGACCAAGATGCTGGAGCGGGATTATCTCTACTTGGACGACCACGAATGGAAGGGGTTGCCCATGGTGGCGGTGGTGCGCAAGGCCCGGATGAAGCCGGTCTACATTTACTCGAACATGACCGCACTGCACCGGGGAGTGATGAAGCAGCAGCGGCATTCGGAGTTTGTGCCTTTCGCCCGCCTGGGGGACGAAGACGAG
>JAHIKF010000387.1 GCA_018897875.1 Pseudomonadota bacterium
AGCCATAGCAGTGTTTGTGGTAACCTCCCACCCATTGGGTTTAGGTTGAGCAAAGCCAGTAGCAACCATTTGCTCCGTCATATCAATATGTTACCACATAGTCGCATAACGTGCAAGATATAAATCGATCATGTTAGGTATCTATTAGTTCCATTATTACAACTCCTCAATCACGATCTCACTGTTCGTATAAACGCACAACGAGGCGGCGATGGTCATGGCCTCCTGGCAGATCTGCTTGGCGCTCAAGTCCGTATGGGTCAACAGGGCTCGGGCCGCGGCCAGGGCGTAAGGTCCGCCGGAGCCGATGGCCATCACCCCTTCGTCGGGTTCGATGACGTCACCGGTGCCGGAGACCAGGAGCGCCCCGGTGGCGTCCACCGCCAGGAGCAACGCCTCCAGGCGCCGCAAAATCCGGTCGGTGCGCCAGTCCTTGGCCAACTCCACCACCGAGCGGGTGAGGTTCCCCTGGTGCTTCTCCAGCTTGGCCTCCAGGCGCTCGAACAGGGTCAAGGCGTCGGCCGCGGAGCCCGCAAAGCCCACGATGATCTTGCCGTTATAGAGCCGGCGGACCTTTTTGGCATGGTGCTTCATCACCATGTCGCCGAGGGTGACCTGGCCGTCGCCGGCCACCGCCACCTTATCGCCCCGGCGTACCATCAAAATAGTGGTGCCGCGGAATTTCTGATTATCAGCCATATTGGTTAGGTTCCAACCTCCAGGCCCAATCGCACCGGGCGAAAAGGGGAAAAGGGCAAAAGGCGAAAAGGTAAAGAGAAAGACCACTTCATGTCGGCCTTGCCTCGTTCCCAAGCCCAGCTTGGGAACCAGAAAATTAAGTTTTGGTGGCACAGGCTTTCCAGCCTGTGCCTGGACAGCCGGGGGCGGCTGTCCTACACATCCGCAGGAACTGTCAGGGCAGGAGCTTAGAAACGAGGATATTTTATCAATGCTCTTCTTCCTTCCCTTTTCGCCCTTTCCCCTTTTTCCCTTTTTCCCCCGGTTCGTCTCGCCTTTTTCCCTTTTACCCCCCTCATTTACTCCGGGGGTGCGCCTTGTCGTACTCCTCCATCAGGTAATCCAGGTTGAGGTGCGTATAACGCCCGGTGGTGGAGATGGAGGCATGGCCCAGCAGTTCCTGGACCGCCCGGAGGTCGGCTTTGCCCTCCAACAGGTGGGTGGCGAAGCTGTGGCGCAGGCCGTGGGGCGTCAGGCCCGGGGAGAGCCCCGCCAGCCGCACCCACTTGGCCACCACCCGGGCCACCCCCCGGGTGGACAGGCGGCGTCCCCGGGAATTAATGAACAGGGCGGTCTCGTCCCCGGTGCGGTGCTGCTCCAGATGCCGCTGCCGCAGGGGCAGATAGGCCGTCAGGGCGCCTTTAGCCGGCTGGCCCAGAAAGGCCAGGCGTTCCTTGCTGCCTTTGCCCCAGACCCGGAGCACGCCCTGCGCCAGGTCCACATCTTTGCAGTTGAGCCCGGCCAGTTCGGACAGGCGCAAGCCCCCACTATAGAAGACCTCCAGGATAGACAGGTCCCGGCGGGTCCCGAAATCCTCATTCTTGGGCTCGCCCAAGAGGTGAAAGGTCTCGTCCACGCTCAGGTAGTGGGGCAGGACCTTTTCCAGCTTGGGGCTGGGGGCGAGCTTGGCCGGATTCTGGGAGGCAACCCCCTGGCGCTGCAAGTATTTGAAGAAGGTGCGCAGGGTGGAGAGCTTGCGGGCCACCGTGGTCTTGCGGTTTTTCTTCAGAGCCGCGGCCAGAAAGGGCCGCAGATCCTGGTAGGTGACCTGCGAAAGGCTCAGGCCTTCCCGGTGCTCCGAGCAAAACTCCAGAAACTGGGTGAGGTCGAGGCGGTAGTTTCTCAGGGTGTGAGGCGACAGTTGCCGCTCCACCCGCAGGTACCGCAGAAAATCTTCCAGATGGTCCCAGCCGCTCATGGCGATGGCATTCCCGGGAAAGGCTCCGCCCCTTCCCCTTTAACTCATTTAAAATATAGATATTATCATGAAGTTGCCGCAATGCCAAAAATTATCGGCGGCCGGGGGCCGGGAATATGGGCAGAAGCGAGATGAACTGATACCGTTGGGGTTGCTGGAAATCTACCTGGTAAAATGGCGCCATCTTTCTTAAACCGTAAACGGGTAGGGGCGGGTTTCAAACCCGCCCCTACAGAACCAGCAATCATGCCGGGAGATATCCCGGGCGCCTCGGCCTCAGTTGGCCATAACCCGGGTCCGGGTGGCAGATTCCAGGTAGCTGTCGATTTCGGCGCTCAATTTCTGGCGCTCCGGGTTGTTGAACCAGTCCTGCCACTGTCCCAGGGATTCCCAGGCGCTGATCACCAGGTAATAGTTGGGGTCGTCCACCCCATGCAGGGTTTCGCCGCTGATATAGCCGGGCTGCTGCATGGCCAAAATCCGAAGCTGGCGCAACAGGCGCACGATTTGGCCCACGTTCTGCCCTCGAATCGTTCTTTCCATCATGACCTTGACCATGTTTCTCTCCTTTGAGTTAAATGGGGTTGGAGGAAATGTCGGGCTCCCGCCGGCGCCCCTGAAATCCGGGACAGAGGTCTCATGCCATGTTCGCTTTTCATTATAACGAATGGTTTTGTAGGGGCGGTGCCCTCACCGCCCCTTGTCTCTTTTTTTATATTTGACGCACACCAGAATGAACTTGGTCTTAATGCCGTCCGAGCCTGATCTATCTATAAAATATACCCGAAAACCCGGAAGTCAATGGTGATTCTTGAAGTGCACGCTTGAGGGATCACCGGCCCTGTGGTATGATATCCGGGGGGAAGTGGGTAAGCATGGTCAATCTATCCGAATTACGGCAATTCCTGGATAAGCAGGAGGAAGCCGGGCTCTCTGCGTATGCCACCAGGAGTGTGGCCGCCATCCGCCGGCACTATGAAGAGCGCATCGCCGAGGGCCACCGCCAGGACTTCGCGGTGGACGCCGACCGCATCCTCCACTCCCGGGCTTACACCCGCTACATCGACAAAACCCAGGTTTTTTACCTCATCAGCCACGAGCAAATCAGCCACCGGGTGTTGCACGTCCAGCTCCTGTCCAAGATCGCCCGCACCATCGGCAAGTTTCTGCGGCTGAACGAGGACCTCCTGGAGGCCATCGCCTTGGGGCACGACATCGGTCACCCCCCCTTCGGCCACGACGGCGAGCGCATCCTCTCGGACCTGTGCCAGGCCCACGGCGTCGGCCCCTTTCTCCACAGCCTCCAGGGAGTCTGGTTCCTGGACCGGCTGGAAAAGCAGGGGCGGGGGCTCAACCTCTCCCTCCAGGTCCTGGATGGGATTCTGTGCCACGACGGCGAGACCCATCTGGAGCGCCTCTCCCCCCAGGGGGACAAGACCTTTGCTTCCCTTGAGACCGAGATCCAGGCCAAGCTGGCTGACCCGGCCGCGTCCTTGAAGCCCATGACCCTGGAAGGCTGCGTGGTCCGCCTGGCGGACACCATCAGCTACATCGGCCGGGACCTGGAAGATGCCATCACCTTGAAGCTGCTGCGGCGGCAAGAACTGCCGCCCGAGGTGGCCCAAAACCTGGGCCGGACCAACGGCGCCATCGTCTACAGCCTGGTGGCCGATCTCATTACGCACAGCTATGATAAGAACTATGTGGGCTATAGCCCCGAAGTCGGGCGGCTCTTAAAAAAGCTCAAGGAGTTCAATTACCGGCGGATTTACGACAACCCCCGTATAAAGGCCGAGACCCCCAAGATCGAGGCCCTGTTCCGCCGGCTGTTTGAGCGGTTTTTGGCGGATATGGAGGCGGGCCGCGAAGATTCGCCCATCTGGATAGATTTCCTGGCCACCATGGAACCCGGTTACCGGGAGTCCCGCCGGCCGGCGGAAATCGTCCGGGATTTTCTGGCCTCCATGACCGACGCCTATTTTTTACGGACTTCCCAGGACCTGTTTTTCCCGCAGTCCTTGCGGGTGGGGTTCGGTTGAGGGTGGCCATGCGCCTGATGACGTTTAATCTCCGGTTGGCCACGCCCCTTGACGGCCCCAATGAATGGGAGTTTCGGAAGGATCTGGTGGTAGAGGTCATCGGCAAGCATCTGCCGGACCTGTTGGGGACTCAGGAAGGCACCGTGCCCCAGCTCCACTACCTGGAGGAGCATCTGGCCGGCTACCTGCCGTTAACGGCGCATCGCCCGGTGGACCCGACCTGCCAGTATCCCACCATTTTCTATCGGGGGGACCGCTTTGAGGTGGAGGAGAGCAGCGAGTTCTGGCTGTCACAGACCCCGCAGGTGCACCGCAGCCTGAGCTGGGACTCAGCCTTTCCCCGCATGGTCACCTATGGGCGGTTTCGGGAAAAGGGCCGGGCTACCAGTTTTTACTTTATCAACACCCATCTGGATCATATTTCTGCGGCGGCCCGGCGTGAGGGCGCCCGGATGATCCGGGAATTTTTCTTGCCCCTGAACCGTCCCCTGATCCTGGTGGGGGATTTTAATGAGTCGCCGGATGACCCGGTGTATCGGGAATTCATCCACGCGGACAGCCCCCTTACGGATACCTGGAGGCAGGTGCATCCGGCGGCAGAAGAGGCCGCCACCCAGCACGGGTTCGAGGGCCGGCCCCGGGGCAGCCGCATCGACTGGATTCTGACGACGCCGCCTTTTTTGGTCCGGCGGGTGGCCATAGTCACGGATAATCAGGAAGGGCGCTACCCTTCCGATCATTTTCCTTATGAAGCAGAGGTTGAATATTGAGATGGCTTTAAGAGCGTGGTTAATTTTATTGGTCCTCCTGACGGGGGCGCAACTGGCCGGCGCCGATACGGCCCCACCCCTCTATACCCAGGTGGCCGGCGGCGAAAAAGAGATTACCCTTGAGAAACGAACCAGCGTGGATCGCCTGGCTCTGGAGAATGGGGTGCGCTGGGTGACAGTGGTCCGGGAGAACGGCCTGAAAAAGCCCTATAGGCTCAAACCCGGCATGGTACTCAAGATCAACAATAGGCATATCGTGCCTGCGGAGCTGCAAAACGGCATGGTCATCAATTTGCCCGAACTGCGTATGTACCATTTCCAGAACGGGGCCTATCAGCGGCGCTATGCCCTGGCGGTGGGCAAGCCCAGCTGGCCCACCCCCACCGGGAACTATAAGATCTGTGAAAAGCGCAAAAACCCCACCTGGAACGTGCCGCCGTCTATCCAGGAAGAGATGGACGAAATGGGCCAAGAAGTGGTGACCAAGGTCCCCCCCGGCCCCAAGAATCCCCTGGGAAAATACTTTATGGCGACCACGGCCTCGGGGGTGGGCATTCATGCCACCAACCGACCCTGGAGCGTGGGTTACTATGTGTCCCACGGCTGCATCCGCATGCTCCCGAACGAGATCGAGAAACTCTTCCCCCAGGTAGAGGTGGGCACCCCGGTGAAGATCATTTACCGGCCCATCAAACTGGCCCTCACCCCCCAGGGCCGGGTGTATCTGGAGGCCATTCCCAATATCTACCATTGGGAGTTGCATTCCCTGGAATGGGTCAAAGACATGGCCGATTACTACAATATCGCCGATCGCATCGATTGGGATAAGGTGCCGCCCATCCTCAAGACCCGGTCGGGCCTGGCCCAGGACATCACCAAGGCCGGGGCTGCACCCATACCCGCCGCCCCCTTCACCTCCAATGCCCCCAAGGAGGTCAGGCTTTCCCCTTTACAGGGCCAGGCGGTCAAGATAGAATAGACTCCGTCCGGTGACCGGCAGCAGCGCCGAAAACCAGGTGGGCCATGGGCAGCAGGGCCCACCCGATTCCGGCGCTGGCAGGTTCCCCGGGAATGGAACGGCTTGCGGCCGCATCAGCCGGCCCCGGTTGCCGCGGGCCATCACCGCAACTTTTCAGCTTCATTGACAAAGGACGCCAATATGATTCGATCCCAGTTTGTGCCAATAGTTTTGGGAGCTTTTCTGGTGCTGGGGCTTTCAGGTTCGGTCCTGGCCCAGAAACCCCAGGCCAAGTGCGGCCCCGATCACGCCATCCTGTACAAGCGGGCCGTGAAGCTGCTGGATAACGCCGAAAAGAAACTGACCGCGGGGTATACGGCCGAAGCCAAGTCCCAAGCGAAAGAGGCCAACTCCCTGTTCACCATCCTGCATAAAGAGTGCGGACCCCAGCAGGCGGAGCGGCCCCTGACGGACCAGGAGGTCCAGCAGGAGGCCATCAACCAGAAGCTGGCGGCGGATGAATTGGCCCAGGCGGAGCGCCTGATCAAGGCGGCGGAAGAAAAAACCCAGAAGGCCGTCAAGATTGAGATGACCCAGCCGGAGGTCTACCGGAAGTACCAGCGGGAGGCCAAGGCGGAATTCGAACAGGCCCACAATCGCTCCATTAAATCGGCAATTTACGCCCTGCGCAACCAGCAGATGGTCTTCCGTTGGTTGGTCAAGTGATCTGCTGGCCTAGTACTACTGTGTCATAAATTAATGTCATCTGGATCGTTGATCCGGTGACAACAGGGGCACCGAGACAGACTGTTTGACAAAATGATCATGAGTTTCCTTTTTATGGTGGCAATAGAATA
>JAHIKF010000388.1 GCA_018897875.1 Pseudomonadota bacterium
GCCCGTCGCCAAGATGGCGGCGAGAGCCGCCGCGCCTTCATGATGGCCGCGGTCTTTTCCCCCACGATCATCCTCAGGTCGAAAAGGTCCTCTCCCTCGACGCAGGTCACGAAATATTGCAAGAATCGGCTCGGGTTTTGCCACAACATCCCGATCAGCTGGGTCCAGTATTGACGCCGGTACGGCGGCCGGATGCCTTGCCACCAAAGAATTTTGCCCAGAGACCGGGCCTGGTTTAATAAATAGCGCCAGGGAATTTTCTGGCGGGGAACCCGGTCTTGGCACCGGGGGTCTCCTGCCGCCCTTTTCGGATCACGGTGAGCCGGTCGCATGGCCAGATAATAGCGGTAAGTCCTGGCCAGATAGCGGGATGGTTCATACAGGTAGTCCCAGGCATCGACGTATTCCTGCATGATCTCGGCTTCCGGTCGACTGGGTTCGAAGTTCATGGCTGAGAAGGTCCCCAAGTCTTCTCCCACATCCTGGCGCAGCCGCCCTTCTTTCTCCAGGCGATGCCACAGTCTGGTGTGCGGTGCGGCCAGCAGGAGCCCAAGCATGGTCACGGGTAGGTCAGTCTGTTCGATGAAGGCGCAGATGCGCTGGCCGGCCCCGGACGTTTCCCCGTCCATACCGATGATGAAACTGCCGATAACCTCCATGCCGCTTCGTTTGAGGTTGTGCAGCGATTCTATGAGCGGGTTTTTGATGTTGTGATATTTGTGGCTGGCTTCAAGCACATTTTCATCCGGCGACTCGATCCCGATAAAAACCTCTCTCAGATTAGCCGCAATCATGAGCTCGATCATTTCCGGGTCCTGGCCCAGGTTCACCGAGGCCTGGGTCAAAAACTGGTAGGGTTTCCCCCGGCTCTTGGACCAGGAAATGATTTCGTGCAACAGGGCGTGAGCCCGCTTCTTGCTCCCGATGAAGTTGTCATCGCAAAAGAACACGTTGCCGGTGGCCCCGAGCCGGTAGAGGGTCTCCAGTTCGGCGATGACCTGCTTCGGGGTCTTATGGCGGGGTTTGCGCCCGAAGAGGTTTACCACATCGCAAAATTCGCAGTCGAAGGGGCAGCCCCGGGAAGTCTGGATCGAAAAGGTGGCATAATCGTCCAGCCGCAACAGATCGAAGCGCGGAATCGGTGAGGTAGCAAGATCGGGCTTCTCGGCGGTCTCGATCACCCCGGTCTGGCCGGCTCGCATCGCCTCCAGAAGCAGGGGGATCGTATTCTCTCCCTCACCCCGCACCACGTAATCACATCCTGCCGCCAGGGTGACCTCCGGGAGCGAAGTAGGGTAGGGCCCTCCGGCTACCACGGTTTTCCCCCGCTGTTTGGCTTCTCTCACCAGGGCCAACAGGCCATCCTTCTGAATGTACATAGCCGATATCAAGATCAGATCGGCCCACTGCCAATCCTGTTCCGTCAGCTTCCTGGCGTTGAGATCGGCCAGGCGCAATTCCCATTCCGTGGGCAGTAAGGCTGCCAAGGTCAGCAGACCCAGGGGCGGCGTAACCGTCCGGTTGCCCCGGAGCTGACAAGATTTTCGGAAACTCCAGAAGGAAAGGGGAAATTCTGGACATATTAATAAGGCGCGCATGGCGGTAAAACCCCTCAATAATTGATATAATAGGGCAACCAAGGGATGGTTGCTTTAATGCATAGATTGCAACTTCTGGTATCGAACTTCAAAACCAGCCTCTTTTCGAAGGCAACTATCTCAAAACATATATGATAACATAAAAAATATTTAAAAACCCGGGGGCTTCCCAGATTTTGGACCTTTCCGGCCTGGGGAAACTCCAATCGGTCTGCGGCTTCCCTCTGTCTGCCTTGGCGTTTCCTGCCCCTCCATCTGGCTTGGCGTCATCCCCCGGTCCTCCTTGAAGCCTGATTTTTTCCGATTCCGGGTCCCCAAAAGCCGGATACACCTTACCAACTGGTTTAGGAAAGGATGATTTCTGCCGATTACTCAACCGAGGCACCGGCAAAAACAAGGGGTGAATCATGAAAAAGAACACCAGCCGGTTTAACCGTCACCGCGTCGCCCTGACTCTGGCCTTCGCCCTGGCGGGGTGCGGACAGACCCCGGCCATTATCCTGGATGACAGCGGTAATTTTAAAAAACATGAGAATTTGATCATGGCGCCGGAGCCATCCGCCGAATCCACTAACCAGGGGCTCTGGATGGATATGCAGGGAGGGGGCTGAGTGCGTGTATGAAGACACCAGGGCGAGAATGAATATTCGTCAGAGATTACTGAGAAATTACTGCGGTGGATTCCGCCGCCAGAAGACCAGACTATCCTATCTAGCCGCAATGATTAGAGAATGTTGCGAAAATTGGTTGGACCGGGGAAGTGGGGTTTATAGGGATAATCGACCTAGGCTGCACCCGATATAAGGCTGAAATCAAGGCAGGAGGCCTTTGCAGCGGGCTTTTCCGGTTGTCCGGCGAACCTTCGCATTGAGCGCTAGGGCGGGATTATTTCCTGGTAAAGATGATATTTTTATAAAATGTTTTTCCATCATCAAATCTGCGTTCGAATTCGATCTTAAACCCCGCTTTTTCAAAAAACTCGGTGATGGCAGATTCTGAATTGTCGCTCACTTCAACCACCACCGATTTCAATCTTTTATTTTTGGCGGTATTGGTCATACCTAAAATTATCTCTTGTTCGGCTCCGTCCACATCTATTCTGATATAATCCGGGAATATACGAGACATTTCGATAAATTGATCCATGGAAAGAGAAAGTGTATTAAAAGGTATGCTGTGGTATGTCTCTTTCCCTTTAACAAAATGGTAGTTACTTGGTATTGCAAATGGAATTAGTTTAAACTCATCAAGCAAAGCTATAAAATATTGATCAACATTCGTAATATTGTTTAAATTGATATTATAGGACAAATTAAATGAGGATTGTAAGCACAGATCAAAGGAGACAATTTTAATAGGGCCATTTGGTTTTAGAGCTGCATACAATGTCTCAGTACCAAAGGATGCTCCGACATCAAA
>JAHIKF010000035.1 GCA_018897875.1 Pseudomonadota bacterium
ATTAAGCTTATTAATTTAGTGGCTACTTTATTTTCTCAAAATCACGAAACATTGTGTATATTCAATCATTTATATGATTAGTGGTCTGGAACATCCGTTCGAAATGAGTCCACGAAGGGGACCCAATTGATTGCAAAGCTTTGCTTTGCTAAATGATGTCAATATGTTATACCGAGTCGCAATCAATAATTGCGGAACTGTAGGGGCGCACCCGCGTGTGCGCCCTTAATTCAGGGCGGACACATGGGTCCGCCCCTACAATAAAATTGTCGTTTGTTTGCAAATTGGTATTAATCAGCAGGCCCAATTAGTCATTAGTTTGCCCAAGCCAAGCTTGGGCCATAATTTCGTTCCCAAGTACAACTTGGGAACGAGGGGTAAATTGGGGTCGTCTAGGGTTCGGACTGGGTTGGCGATTCAATCGTCATGATGGGTTGGTTTTCATTCTGGTCCCCAAGTCGCGCTTGGGAACCAGAATAAAGGGTGGCGCCTGCCGGAAATCTAGTGCGACAACTTCGAACTGGCCAACCGATTCAAACTGACGCCGGCCTCGGCAGCCTTAAGAGCTAAATCCCGATGAACTTCGGGAGGAACACGGACCATGAATTTCCCGCTGTAGCGTCTGGAGGCAATGGGCTCCGGAGGCTCTTCACCGTGTTCCCGCATATCATGGACTACGCCCGCCACTACCTTACGTATGCCCTTCAAGGCCGCTTCGGGGGTAAGGGCCAGCCAGCTTAAACTGGGGAACTCGGCGCACAGGCCCACGTACTCCTGGTCATCCTCTGACCAGGTTACCCGGTAGGTGTAGCGATCATCTTTGAGCGCCATTCTCCAACTCCAATCTCTGACTTGGGCGTCATAATTGGTGCGTAAGACGCACCCTACGGAAAAACTCACCCCCCTTCCCTATACTTCTCCGCCAGGTGCCGCAGCTTCTCCACCTCTGCTGCGGGCAGCGGCGGTAGCGGGCCCTGGAGTCGCGCCGCCAGGACCACCCGGGCGGTGTGTTCCAGCTTCTCCATCTTGTTGTAGGCGTCCATCACGTCCCGCCCCACCGTCATGGCGCCGTGCCGGGATAAGAGCAGGGCGTCATATTCCTGGATGATACCCCGGATGGCCTCCGGGACTTCTTCGGTGCCGGGGGTGGCATAGGGCGCGGTGGGAATCCCCCCCAGGGTTATCATCACCTCCGGCAAAATGGGTTCCAGCAAGTCGATCCCCGCCAGGGTGCAAGCCGTGGCGTAAGGCAGATGGGCGTGCACCACGGCCGAAACATCCGGGCGCAACTCATAGGCCAGCAGATGCATCCGAATTTCCGAGGTGGGCTGCCCCTCCCCCGTGAGCACCCGGCCCGTAAGGTCCACGGTGATCACCTGATACGCCTCCATGAGGCCCTTGTTAATCCCGCTGGGGGTGATGAGCACCCGGTCTCCCAGGCGCACGCTGACATTGCCGTCGGTGGCGGCCAGGTAATTTTTCCGGTGCAGCATCCGGCAGATGCGCACAATGTCCTCTTTCAACTGCTGTTGGGCGTTCATGATTGATCCTGAGGCCGCGCCGGAGGTTTAACGTACCTGAGCCATCGATAACGTCCCGGCGCCGGTAGGGCTATTTGGCGGGTTGGCGCATCACTCCCACTTTGACCAGCGCTTCTTCCATGCCGTTCAGGGTCTCCCGGGACTGCGACCCCCGGGCCTCAGCGATCAGGGCGAACAAGGCGTCCAGGATGGCAATTTGACAAACCAGGGAGGCAACCGCCTCCTCAGGCAGGGTGACCTCCCGGGAAGCCGTAACCAGTACGGGGTTGCAAATCCGGGCCAGAGGTGAAAGTGAATTGTTGGTGATACACATAACCCTGGCCTGTTTTTCCCGGGCTATCCCCACCGTTTCCACTATTTCCCGGGTGGTTCCCAAGTTGGAGATGGCCAGCACCACGTCTCCCCGGGACAGCTGGGAGGCCGCCATCAGCATCAGGTAGAAGTCGGTGCACATGGTGGCCTTGAGGCCCAGCAGGAGAAAGCGGTTGCCGG
>JAHIKF010000389.1 GCA_018897875.1 Pseudomonadota bacterium
GACAGGTGTCAAACAGCCGCACCCGGTGTCCATGTTGGCGCAGGACCGGCGCCAGAGTCTGGATCCCCAGGGGAGGAAACGCCATCACTTTGAGGCGTTCAGGGTCAGACGTTGATCTATGCAGTTTTTGGGGAAGCAACCGGCAAAAGTTTTGGTCCCTGACGTAAGCCATGAAAACATACATGGGAAAATCCTTCGCACCGGTCGATGGGTCTATCAGGACTGGGTGAGGTTGCTTAAAAGAGAGGCGGTCCTGAAGCCGCCGGTTGCTGGCTTGGGAGTCCCGGGGCCGGAAGCGGCTGGCGACCGCCTCCGTCCGCCTGACCCCCGGTTCTAACGGTAACCGCCGCGGCCGCCGCCCCCAAAGGAGCCTTTTTGTTGCGGCTTGGCTTCGTTGACCGCCAGGGGGCGCCCGTCAACACTCCGCCCGTTAATCATGGAAATGGCCTTCTGGCCTTCCAATTTAGTTTCCATTTCGACAAAACCGAAACCCCGGGGCTGACCCGTTTGCCGGTCGGTAATGATCTTGGCTGAGGCCACGTGGCCGGCTTCGGAAAAAAGCGCGTTCAGCTGTTCTTCGGTCATCTGGTGGGGCAGGTTGCCCACGTATAATTTCATACTCATAAGTTCTCCTCGTCAGTCTTGCCCTTGCCGCCGGGTCAAAGTGACAGAACTCCGAGGTCCTAAGACCGCCGGAGTTCTGATCATCAAACTTTATGTTCTAAAGCTTGAACACGTTTTGGGCCTGGGGACCTTTGGGACCCTGGACCACTTCAAATTCAACCGTCTGTTCTTCGGCCAAAGAGCGAAAGCCTTCGCCCTGGATGGCGCTGTGATGCACAAACACATCAGGACCGCTTTCCCGGGTGATGAAGCCAAAGCCCTTGGAGTCATTGAACCATTTTACCGTCCCAGTTTCCTTCATGGTGAAACCTCCTACAGATACTGCTCATGATATACCCGCCAAAAAAGCAGGCCGCACAGCAGTCAGGCAAAAAAAAATCGGTGGGAGTAGCACCCCCGTCCGATTCTTGACCAGGACTTGCGGCCCTGCTTTCAGTCTGACATGCTAAACTAGTGGTATTTTACAAGAAAATTACCCATTGTCAAGGGAAATTAAAATAATTGTTTGCCGCGTCTGGCCGCACCCCGGGAGCGGCTAGAGTTCAAGCCTCAATTGGGGGGCGCCACTCTCGTCCGGCAGGATAAGCCCGGGCTCAGGCCTCCAGAGTGGTCAGGCCTTCTCGAATGGCATACTTGGTGAGCTCCGCCACGCTCCTTATATTCAACTTTTGCATGAGCTGCTGGCGATGGCTCTCCACGGTCTTGACGCTCACATGGAGTTGGTCGGCGATTTTGGCGGTGGATTGGCCTTCAGACATGAGTTGAAGGACTTCCCGCTCCCGGGAGGTCAGAATCCCGAAAGCCGAAACCTCATGCAAGGGGGCCCCCATCTTACAGTCCTTCACCAAAATATCGGTGACTCCGGGACTGAGATAGGTCTTTTGCGCCAGCACCGCCCGGATGGCCCGGATCAGTTCCTCGAAGGCGCAATCCTTCAAGAGATAGCCCGAAGCCCCGGCCTGCAGCATATTCACCACAAAGCGCCGGTCGGCATACATGGAAAGGGCGATCACTTTGGTCGCCGGCGACTCGTTGATGATCTGGCGCGTGGCCTCGATGCCGTTGAGATCCGGCATGGCGACATCCATGATGATCACCCCGGGGTTCAGATCCCGGGCCAACCGCACCGTGGTCCGCCCATCCTCGGCCTCGGCCACCACTTTCAGATCGGACTCCTTCTCCAGCAAAAAGCGGAGTCCCTGACGGACAATCTGGTGATCATCGGCGATCAGAATTTTTGTGACCATCTGCTCCCCCCCATCCTTGCTTCAAAATTTCAAGGGCACCTGCAAGGTGACCCTGGTTCCCCAGCCCGGTTCAGATACCACTTCCAGGTGACCGCCCAAATACTTCAACCGCTCTCCGATGCTAAAGAAGCCAAACCCAAAGGGGCCATTGGCGGCGTCGGCGGAAATCCCCATTCCCAGCCCGTCGTCTTCTATCTTGACCTGCAGGGTGGCATCCTCCCGGGCAATAAAGACTCTGATATTCTTGGCATTGGCATGTTTGGCCACGTTTACCAGTAATTCCCGCATGGTCTGGAAAAGGATGACGCGAATCTCGTCATTCATGGACTTGGGCGACCGATCCGTCTGGACCTTGACCGTAATGCCATGTTGTGCCTGAATCAATTCGGCCAGCCATTCCATTGCGGCTTCAAAGCCGAGATCATAGAGGATGGGCGGGCTCAGCTCGAAGGTCAATGACCTGGTGTATTGAATGGTTTGCTCAATGAGGCGCCGGACCTCATCCATGGGCTCGACCAGGTGGGTGGATGACGCGGATTCCCGGATGGCGCCCAGCTTGATCTGGGCCAGGGCCAGGATCTGTCCCACGTGGTCATGGAGATCAGTGGCCAGGCGCCGGCGTTCCTGCTCTTCCGTCAGGGACAATTCCGAGGCCACGGACCGGAGTTGTTCCTGGTAAGTGCGGATTTCTTTTTCAGCCTGTTTCTGGGCCGTGATATCTTCGATCATGCAGACGGCCAGGTGGTCTTCGACCTTGGCGCCGCGGATCAAAGAGACGTTCAGGCGGCCCCAGGCCGTTCGGCCATCTTTGCGGACATATTTTTTCTCGACTTGATAAGAGTCTTGTTTCCCTTGCACCAATTCCCGGAAGAGCGTCTTGCACCGGGAAGCATCGTCCGGCAAGATAAAAACGGTGAACATCTGGTTGACGAGCTCGGTCAGACTGTACCCCAGCATCTGTTGCAAGGCCGGATTGGCTTCGACCACGCGCCCATCTTTATTCAACAGGGCAATGCCGATGGCGGTTACTTCGAAAATAGTGCGAAAGTGCGCTTCACTGTCGCGCAACGCCTCGATATAATCCTGGGCCACGATATCCGAGAGGCCGGGGCTGAGGAAGGTCTTAGATGCCTGAACGGTACGGATAGCTTTGGTCAATTCTTCGAAAGCGCAGTCTTTCAGAAGGTACCCGGAGGCGCCGGCTTTGAGGATATTGACCACAAAGCGCCGGTCGTCATAAATGGACAAGGCGATGATTTTGACCTGGGGGGATGCGGCCAGGATTTGGCGGATCATCTCCACGCCGTGAAGCTCAGGCAGACCCAGATCCAGAAGGACTATATCCGGGGCCAAGTCTTGCACCTGACGCATCACCGCCGGGCCGCTGGCGGCTTCTCCCACCACCTGCATCCCGGTTTCTTTTTCCAACAACGCCCGGAGCCCCTGACGCACAATCTGATACTCGTCGGCAAGGAAAATTCTGGTCGTCATGGTAGGTTCCGGCACATTCTCTCCGTCCGTGTTGAGAAGGTCCACAGTATGACGTTTAGCAACAATCACTAGTCACGTCAAACAATTTTATCAGTGCTACAGTCTGAAACCGGTTTATCGGGCCGGCCCGGACGGCAGTCCCGGGCGGGCTAAGGCCCTTAGCAGAATGTTGCAAAACTCTTTATCCCGGAACCCAAGTAACCACTGTTCATATGGACAAAAACTTGTTATAGTTAACGATAACAATAGGTTATCCGGATACAGCGATTTTTGGGGGTTCTAAAAAAATTTTCAACAGCCTCTTTAGTTGAGAAACTACAGACCGTAAAACTACTTATACTAATTACATGTCAAACATAGAGTATTAAGCCAATCGAAGTTTGTCATGGAGCGTACGATTTCCGGTTGTTGAGATAAGAAGTTTAAGCCATCTGAAAGAATATCAACGACTTCGTCCAGGGAATTAAGGGAGAA
>JAHIKF010000390.1 GCA_018897875.1 Pseudomonadota bacterium
GCCGCATGATTAAGATATCCAACGTTAAGGACCAGTGGTCCACGTACCAGACATCCAGTTTGATGCGCTCCTCCCAGGGAATGGCATTGCGGCCGTTGACTTGCGCCCAGCCGGTTATCCCCGGTTTAACCAGGAGGCGGCGACGCTGAAAATCATTATACGCCGCCACTTGATAGGCCAGGGTGGGGCGGGGGCCTACCAGACTCATCTCGCCTTGCAGCACATTAAAAACCTGGGGCAACTCATCCAGGCTGGTGTGGCGCAGGAACCTTCCCATCCTGGTGATGCGGGCATCATTTACGGCCACGTTGAGCCCCAAGCCCATGGAAGTGGCATGGTCCACCATGGAACGGAACTTATAGGCCACAAAGGGACGTCCATCCTTGCCCATGCGCTCCTGGCGAAAAAATGCCGGTCCGGGGGTTTCAAGCCGGATAAGCCCGGCAATCAACCAGACCAAAGGGCTCAATATGATGAGGACCATCCAGCCGAGGATCTGATCGATAATTTCTTTCGCTAGCCTGGAAGATCTCTGCATCTGAACGCATATTTCCTCAGCCTGGATTATCGCACTCCTCTCCCGCCGCTAGGTTTGCTTAGGCGATGCAACACCCAGCGATGCCGGTCACTTAACCTGAAATTAACCGGCAACCTTGGCCAGCGTAGAAGAAAATGGTTTTGAGTTTTCCTCTCCCTGAGTATAAACTCGTAAACTTTTATTTTATATTAACTAAATTGTATTTTAACAAATATGATAGCACAAACTGGGGCCTAAAAGTCAATTTTACCCTCATTCTCTGTCCAAGAAAACCGGATTCACTTCAGTGAGGTGGATCCGTTTTTCTTGGACCCGTGATGGGGAGATAATCAGTGCCTCAGGAGGCCCGGAAGATGGGCAGAGAGCAGGATGGTGACCAGGTAATGGGTGAGGCGAGCCCAGGGGGGACTTAAGGGAGGCCGTAGGCCTGCCGCGAGGCCAAAAAAGCCTGGCGGGCCAAAGTTGGCCGCTTCCGGGGAGAACCATGAATTAACCACCAGAACCGGAGCAAGAGGGATGAAAAATCTCCGGAAAAGGGCCAGGAGCCTATGGCCACTGGCCCTCACGGCACGGCGGCGCAACGCTCGCTATCTTAACGGAAACCCGCGGTAGGCACGGGCGGACGCGAGTTGTTAGCCGCCACCCGGGCGCCCCATTCCAGCAAATCCTTGCTGCAGTCATCCCGGTCCAGTACCACCTCAATCAGGCTCAGGCCATCGTGGCTCAAAGCCTTCTTGATGGCTTCCTCGGCCCCGCCCTCGGTGGTCACCCGGCAGCCCCAGGCATGGCCGTCGTCGGCGTTGAACACCTTGGCCAGGTCGGCATAGTTCCAGTTCTTGATGGTGTTATAAGGGCCGTCGTGGATTTCCACTTCGATGGTGTAGCCGCCGTTGTTCATCACAAAGATGATGGGTTTGAGCCCGTAGCGGATGATGGTGGAGATTTCTTGCGCGGTCATCTGGAAGGAGCCGTCGCCTATGCAGGCGATGACCCGGCGGTCCGGCCGGGCCAGCTGATACCCCAGGGCCGCACCCACCGACCAACCGATGGAGCCGTACTGCATCTGGATCTCGAAGGCGCTGCCCTCCGGGAGCTTCAGGTTCATGGCGTTGAACCAGGAATCGCCGGTCTCGGCGATCAGGGTGGTGTTGGCATCCAGCATGCCCTGAATCTGGGCAAAGAGCCGCCGGGTCTGGATGCGAACCTCTCGATCCACCGCGGGCTCGGGAACCGTTTCGGTGCGGATGCGGTTGAAGGACGCCAGCGACGTTGGATTGGGGCTGACCTTGTCAGCCAGGGCGGTCAGGAACTCGTCGAGCCGGACCCCATTGTAGGTGGCCCCGGGCAAGCGCACGAAATCCGGACCGGCAAGAATGAGCTTGGCCTGGCTGATTTCCACCGTGTGTCCACAAGAGGCATAGTCTGACAGCACCGGACCGGCAAAGAGATACACGTCAGCGGATTCCACAATGGACGCGGTGCCCGGGCTGCTCACCGGCCCCCAATAGATGCCCATAAAGTTGGGGTGAGTCTCCGGGAAAAATCCCTTGGCATTGGGCATCATGGCCACGGCATAGCCGGAGGCCTCGACGAACTTCCGAAAGCCTTCCAGGGCGCCGGCCATGCGCAGCTTGGCGCCGCCCACGGCCACCGGCTTCACCGCGGCATTGAGCATCAATGCAGCCTGCTCCACCGCCTCCGCCAGCCCCCCAGGATCACCGCTGGCCTTTTTGAAGAACTGAAATGGCTTCGGAGCCGGTACTTCCTGGTTGGCAATATTGCACGCAATCTCTAGGTAAACGGGCTTGCGCCGGTTCAGGCAGGCGGCCAGAGCCTGGTCGATCTGGGCCGGGGCTTCCTCCGCCAGGCGGATGTTCACTGCTTCCACCGTCACCGGTTTGAACATCTGGCGCACGTAATCGTAACGGACTTCCCCCAGGGAATGATGCAGAATCTGGTTTTCCGGTTCTGAATGCGTATTGACCCCGCCGGAAATAACAATGACCGGCAGGTCTTCGGCATAGTGGCCGGCCACCGCGTTGATGGCGCTCAAGCCCCCGACGCTGTAAGTCACCAGCATGGCGGCCACGCCGTGGGCCCGGGCGTAGCCGTCGGCCGCATAACCGGCGTTTAATTCATTGCAGCAACTGATCATGGTAAGATCCTGGTTCGCCAGCAGCCGGTCGAACAAGGCCAGATTGTAATCACCAGGGATCGCCATGTAGTGTCGTAAACCAATCTGGGCTAAGCGGGTTGCCAGGTAGCCACCCACCGTAGTTCTGTTTGCTTCAGCCATAATGTGCCCCTCCTGCGCTACGGTTCATGAACGCGATTAATATGAAACCAAGCTACGCCTTGGCAAAACTCTCCCAGAACCCCTGCCTGCAAATTGATGACCCCGACCCACTCCTTTGACCCCAACAGAATTTCTTCATTACGACAAAAATTATCACCCGGATGATTCACTTGATTCACAAATACCACAAAACCCCCCATGGTTCAATACAGATTCTGTCGGTGACCGGCGATTCTTATCGGAGGAGCATGGGCGGCCAGGCCCCGGCGATTATCTCGGTCCGCGGCATTACCGCCATGCAGTCTGCAGTTTCGAGGCACCATACCAGGAAACACTACCAGGCAATGCAGACAGGGTCGGCAGGGCACACACCACAAAAAAAAGGGTTAGCCAATTTCGCTAACCCCTTGAATTTACTGGCGCGCCCGGAGGGATTTGAACCCCCGACACTCGGATTCGTAGTTGTATCCTAATACAGTGGTATCAAGGGATTCAGGTACTTAGCTCGGCGGATCATGCCATTTTATCCCTTTTCGGGGAGACCATATGCAACCTATACGCAACCTGGTTTTCTGCCGTAAGTGTCAGATACATCATCATCTAAGCGTGCTACTGCCTGCCGGTTGGCACCAGGCACAAGGTGCCCGTAAATATCCACGGTGATCTGGATGGAAGAATGGCCCAGCTGGTCCCGGACATAGGCGAGGCTCTCCCCATTCTGGATTAGAATGCTGGCATAGGTGTGGCGCAAGTCATGGATGCGGATATGGCGCATGCCAGCTTTGGCCAGAGCCGGATAAAACACCCGACGCCTAAGATTTCCCTCGTCCAATACCTGCCCCGCTTCATTGATGAAGACGCAGGCGGGTACCTCTCCCCAACCTTTGGTCAAGGCCTCGCGCTTTCGGTCGGTCTTTAGTTCCTTCAATGTCTTGGCAAGTTGGGGACTCATATCGACTCGGCGGGTTTTGTGATTCTTCGGGGTGGTAACCCGGCCCCTAACGTGGCCCCGGCGCACTTCGATAAATCCGTCCCGGAAATCAACATCACCCCATTCCAGGCCCCGGAGTTCGCCCAGGCGCATGCCCGTTCTCAGGGCGCACATGAAGAACGGGTGATACCTGGGGTAGTGCTCCGCTACCGTCTCAAGGAGTGCCGCAGCTTCCTCTCTCGTGAGCGGGTTAACATCGGCCTTCTTATCCTTGCTCTTGATCTGGCGGCCCAGGCGGGATGCCGGGTTAGCAGAAATCAAATCATCTTCCAGGGCATGACTCAGGATGCTGGAAATCAACGCCTTGATCCGGGTGACCGTGGCCGGCGCCAGGCCGTCTTTCAACTTGGCGTAAATCAAGTCTTTGATCTCGGTTCTGGTAATCTGGTCAAGCTGACGGTCCATCAATGGGAATAGGTGAAGTCTGAGGATGATTTCATAGCCTTGGTTGGTGGAATATTTCAGGTTCGTGGCCCCATAGCCATCCAGGTATTTCCGGGCGTACTCGCCGAAGGTCGGCACTTTCTTTTGGTGGCCGATCTGGAAGTCACCTTTGGCCAGCCGCTCCCTGATCTGGCTGGCAACGGCCTCCGCCCGCCGCCTTGTCTCCGATCTTCTTGGCCTGGCGCTCCCCATCGTGGTTAATGAATACCCACCAGGGATTGCCTTTGCCTTTGGGCCTTTGTCTAACCAACACACCCATGGCAGAATCTCCTTTCAGTTTGGGTGGGTAAGAGCCGCCGATTCTTGACCGCCTGTTTCTTATGACACCGTGGGCACTCAGCTAAGATCGCCATGGTCTTTTTCCTCCTTGTGTTCGGCTTCCTTCGTTAACCGATTTTCCAGAGCCTCCAGGGCCAGGTGGAGATATGGCGATATGCTTCTCATGCCACATTCCCACCGGTAAACGGCCAGGTTACGCACCCCCAGCAGGTTCGCCAATTCCTTCTGGGTCAAACGATGCCGTTTACGCCAAGCCAATAAATCATTACCCTTCATAATTGTTAAGTTATTCCGTTGGATAATTTCTGTCAAGGTATTTCTCTACAACCTTCAGATAAGAAACAAATGACCTGTAGTCTGGCCTTACGCAAAATGGTGATTCTTTGTAAAAGGTATGTGGCAGAGATCTGGAGCAATCGTCTGTATTGGAGCCTTCCATGCCGTCAGTTGCGGCCCGGGGGCCCTGGCTGCCCTGCCCCACGCCCCAGCCCCAGCACAGCGTCCTGGGTGCCGCCCCTGCCGCCAGCCTTCCCCTGCCCCCTGCTCCGGGCCCGATGTGCGTCCCCCTCTTCCCGGCCCCAAAGGCAAAGTCCGGGATGGGACTCCGATACCCCCTATATGTTAATGCCCCGCCCGGACCCGACATCAAAAAATTCATAAAGCCCCCCCCTGGAGGATCCCCCAGCCTGAAACACCCCCCCCGGCATCGACTCTGCCCAAAAATTTTATAAGCAAAATTTCAGCCGGGGAGTAGAGGTGGGCGCTGAATCTGGCGCCTAACATTTTAAACACGGTGCTCACGGACCTGAAAACGGTTTAAAGTTTGTCGGCAATACTGAGGGAAGGGGTCCCATCCGTAAGACGGGAAAGAGGCCCGTGAGCCAGGTTCACAAATCGTCAGGAACCTCTTTACCCCCTACCTAACCCCCTTGCCCCCACCCGGACCGTGGCTTCCAGGCCCCCATGAGGACCGTCAGCCAAGTGTTCTCCACCATCGTTCAAGGTGTTGATGAAGGCTTTTGGACTGGTTATGGAATAGGTGATATCAGAGCGCCTTTTTGGATTGCCAAAACCTCTCGTGGGGGGTTATCTTGGGAATACCAAAATCACCTGGTTCCTGAATGTTTTACTGCACACGGTGGGCTAGTGGCGGCGGCTGTTCGACCGCCTATCCTGGGGGGGTAACATGGATTTAGGCTCATTATGGAGAAATTTTTGGTGGCATCTTAACTATTCTTCCTACCAATCATGGAATCAACTTATGGATGAGGTGGTCATGCACCCCTTCATAGCAGTGGCGGTAGCATTAATACCTTTTGTTTTATGGCGGCTAATAAGGCCAAAACATTGAAGCAGCTTAACCATCGACTTCCGTCTACCCCAACCCCGGAATCCACCCCGCAAGATGAGTTCATGTCCTGGTCAAGGTCAATCCGGACCACGGCCAGCACCAGATCGTTACGTGTCTGAACCCCCAAGTCAACCCCGACATAACCCCGGAAGAATTGCTTTGATGGGGGGAGGTAGCAGTTGGGGATGGTCCCCGCGCATTCCTGGCTGCGTGGCAAGGTTACCCTGGCCCCTTAGCCTTGGATGCCCCTTTGCGTGCCGTGGTGGGACTGTGGTGGCCCTGAGAGCAGGTGATTTGCCTTGTTTTGGTGGAGGTCTGGGGGTGCTCAGAGTGCCGGTGCTCCCGGCAGTAGAGGTCATATCACCGACATCTGGAATATTCCTCCCCACAAATCCCCGTGCAAGATAACGAGATGATATATTCAACTCTTTGGAATTTTTGAGAAGTTTCGTTTGTGGCAAGCTTAGCTATGACCGAATCCTTGAGGACAAGGAGAATCGTCCGGAGGTCCAGTCCGGGCCTTTAGGTTGACGTTTACGTCGGACTCGGCTGCTCTACTTTTAGGTCTTAGAATTTTTAGAGAGATAATCCTGACTTGCCTGATAGTCCTTCAGGCGGTTTTTGCGGATATGGAAGACAAGCCAGGCCGATTCGGGAGAAATGAGGGCCAGGCGGAAGAAATGGTGGCTGCAAAATTCCGGGTTGCGGCCAAATAGCGTCATAATTGCTTGGGCCAATCGCAGTCTGGCCTCCAACTCGCCGTGGCTCCGGCAGATTTTCTCAATGCTATCGATATAATGCGACAATTCCACATCCAAGGGTGACGGCACCCGGCGGAACAAGCCCTTGCCCCGCAGGGCAAACACCCTTGCCAATTGGTCCTTAACCTTCTGGGTCATGGGGTTAGGAGGTTGGTCCAGCATCGACCGGGCCGCCCGCAATATTCCCTGATGGGCTTCGGTTTGGACCTGCTGGGCCTGCTGGCGCAAGGCCAGATATTGGCGGTCCAGTCGTTGCCGCGCCTCGACCAGCCTGTCCTCCTGGGCCTGCCATTGGAGGTAAGCTGATCGCATGGTGTTCCGAGGCCAAATGTGCGTGACAATTTTGCGAGAGATACTCATGGGGACGGGTTGGGCGAAGTTTCCTGCATGATCGCAGCCACGTCTATCTTCAAAACCAGGTTGACACTGCGATACTGCCGGTAAATCAGATCGGGATTCTCTCCCGGGGCCAGGGTGCGCTTCTGCCCCTTGACCCCCAGACCCGTCACCCGTAAGTACTGGCCGAGTCCGGGTGCGGCCTTCTCCAGCATGGCGGCCACCGTGGCAGCCCGCAGCGCCGACAATTCGGTGTTGTTTCTGGGAGGCGCACCATCCTGCAACTCTCGCGGGTCCGCAGTACCATTGATCGTAATGAAAAATTTCTTTTTTTGTCGAAGTTCATATAAGATCGGCGCCAACACTTGCAGGCGATGTTTATCCTTGGAGGACAATTCATATTTCATAGTTTCAAAAGTCACCCTGGGTTTTCCTTGAATTTCGATTTCTTTATCGTTTTTTTTGGGGATGATCACCATTTTACTTTTGGCAAGTTTTGTGTGTAATAACTTGAGGAGCTCTTCCCAATCCTTTAATCCGATGTCTTTGAGCGCCGCTCTTTCCTGGTTTAATCGTAGTATTTTCTCATTGAAGTCCAGATTATTTGCCTGCGAAAGTCTGGTCTGGGCGTTGAGATTTTCATTGCTTTCCTCAAACTGCTTAATCTTCCCAGTGAGATCCTGGTTGATCAGGCCTTGCAGGCGCAGTTTTTCAGCCAGACTTTGGTTAATTTCCTGCAACTGTCTATTATCCGCATTCATGGAGGTTATTCTTGCCCCCAGGTCCTGGGTTTTCCGTTCCAGGTTCTCCACCTGCTCCGGCAAGTTGGCGGCAAACCAGAGGAGCAGTATAAAGGCCAAAGTAAAGCCGAAGATGTCCACCAGCCCCGGCCAGGCTGGGTTTTCAGCATCTTCCCGTCGACGCCGGATCATAGAATCTGCCTCCTTAGCCGAAAAACCGGCGGAAAAAGCCGGATTTTTTTGAACCCCGGCCATCCCTGGTCTTGGCTCCATCCCGGGTTTTCCCAGGCAGGCCTTCTTCCATCAAATTTGCATCAATATTATCGCCCGCTGATTGCATCAGATCGAAATAGCCCTGTTCCAGGCGCTGGCTCAGGAGTTCAATCTTGGCATCCTGGGAGCGGAGGAGCGGCACTATGGCCTGGTCCTCTTCTTTGCGGCTGAGCACGGCCTCACCCACCACTTCCCGGATGGCCTGGCTCAATTCTCTCACTTCCTGCAGCAGGTCGTTGATTTTCCCTTGATAACGCTCATAAATCTCATCGCCCCATTCCTTGAACCTTTCCCCGACCTTTTCCAGGGCCGCCAGCAGATTGGGGTCGGCGCCCCCGAGCTGGTCGGCACCCAAACGCCCCAACACCCTGGAGGCCAGCAGGAGAAACTGGTCTCCCTGGTGTCGGTACCAGGAGTAGCAGAGAAAAATGGCCACTGCCAGGCCGATGGCAAAGGCGTTGATGGGATAAATGTTTTTGATAAGGTCGGCCTTAAACTGACTGAGGTTGTCCATCCTTTGGAGAGCCAGGGCCAACATGGTGACGGTGCCCAGCAACCCGATGAGCACCGATAGGTAACTCAGCGACCGCAAGGTCAGGATAGGACTCTCCACCTCGGCAGCCAGATAATCCAGGGCAGGCGGCACCGCCCCGGCCCGGGCCGTCCCCTTCGTGGAGGACAACACCGAATGCAGGACATAGCGGGTGGGATTCGGGTAAAAGCGCACCTCTTCTTTGCCGACTTCAGTAATATTCTGCTCCAATTCCCGCCAATGCTCGAATTGGCGCATTATCCCTTTGATCCGGCGGCGCACCAGGAAAAAAGGAATCCCGACGCAGAAGAATAATAGAGAAACGAAGCCTGCTTGCCAGAGGTTCCTTTGAACCCATGCAAAGGTGGCGTCCATACAATTATCTCCCTTAAACATTCAGGCGATTATGTATTCATTCACTTCGGTTTGACCAGAGAGGCCTCGAAATGCCTCGAAATGTTAGAGCAGGCCTTTATAAGAAGGGTTACACGAGCGCTAATTTTTCTGATTCTGATGAGCTTAGGGGATACGGCCAGCCTAGTCCGATTACCATTATTGGAGGAAAATTAGTTAATTTATTAAACCCATTGCGGAAAAAAGTCAATGGCCCTCCCCTCATACCTGGCTTGGGCCACCCACGCAAGCATGAACCGTCGACTGAATCTTTTGGTGGATCCTGGGGTTCCCCTACCACCGACATCTGAAATCTTCCCCCCCACGGATGCCCGTGCCAGATAATAATGTCATAGCGACAACTTTTGGAGATTTTAGTTGATTTGCGGTTTTGGCAAGTTAACAATGCTCGGGGCTTGGGCTAACGTTCTGTTCTGTGAGGACGTGGGGGTGAGATTCCCTCACGCTACTCGACTGCGCACAAATCAGTTAACTCTTGGATTACAACCTTAACGTAGCTTTCAAACGGTCTGGAGAGAGCAGAAGATCGAGGGCATCAACAATTCCTGGGGTTACTACCTCAGCCGCCAGTAGTGCTTCGGTGGCCGCGCCTTCGGTTTGCACGACGGCTATTCCCAGGGCTGCTTGTTTAAGCATGAGGGCATCGTTCCTGCCATTGCCGATGGCCACTGAGTTGGCCGGTCCTAAGTTCTCAATATAAGCAGCCTTAGCCTGGGCCTGGTTATCGGGCGGAATCACGGCCAATTGCACCGGCAGGCCGGCAACCTGGGTCCGGACGCTGCCAAAGGTGTCCGCGGTCACGATATGGATCTCCAGGTGCTTTGCCAGGATTTCCAGGCGCTCTGCGACTCCTTCCAGGAGAGAGCCATCCCGGGCGAGCGTGCCGTTATAATCCAGGATCAGGTGAGTCAGGCGCAGCGGTTGGACCCCGGGTATGTTTATGTCCAGCATCCGATTCCCTCCACTCCCCCGTTCTCCGGTTTCTTCCTTTTAAGCCCCCGTCCCTAAAATATTTCCTCCAGCAGGGCCTGTAAGGTGTCAGGAGCTTGTAAATCCTCCCGGCTTAGCCGTTGCACTACGGAGCCATCCCGGAAGATCAGCGCCTCGTCGGCCAGCCGGCGGGCCTGGCTCAGACTGTGAGACACGGCAATGATAGTATAGCGTTCTTTTAAGGACAAGAGGAGTTCTTCCACTTTGAGGGCGGCGCGGAAGTCCAGGGACGCGGTGGGCTCGTCCAACAGGAGGATTTCGGGTTCCAGGGCCAGCAGGCGAGCCAGGCAGAGGCGCTGCTGCTGGCCCCCGGAGAGCGTATGGGCCGGCGCGTTTAGACGATCCTTAACTTCATCCCACAGATGAGCTTCCTCAAGAGCCCATTCCACCCTGGAAGCGATGTTTCGGCGGGGCACCCCCAGGACGAGCTTCACCGGCAAGGCGAGGTTGTCGGCAATGGACCCGGGCAGAAGGTGGGGCGTTTGAAAGACCATGCCCACCCGGCGCCGCAATTCCGGGAGGGGCATAGCATTCCGGTAGATGTCCCGCCACTCGCCCTGCAACTTCAGCTTTAAGGACCCCCTGGTTGCACTCCGGGGGAAGCACTCATTGAGCCGGTTCAGGGCCCGGAGAAAGGTGGTCTTGCCGGAGCCGGAGCGTCCCAGGACCACCGCCAGCCAGCCCCGGTTAAACTTGGCGTTCAGATTATGCAAAACCTCGCGCCCAGCAAAGCCGACGTGGAGACTTTTCACCAGCACGGTGGGTTCTAAATCGACAGGTTTTTTTGGTCCCATGTTTTGGTAAAGGTGCTCTTAAGATAATAGGCTCCGAGAAAAAGAGCTGCGGTCAATATGAGCAAAATCAGGGCCGCTCCGAAGCCCTGGGCCAGTTCGGCGTCGGACCGGGCTTCCGCGGCCAGAAAAAAGATGTGAAATGGCAGGGCCTCATATTTATCCAGGATGCCGGAGGGCAATCCGGAGTTGGCCACCACCCCGGTAAGCAAAATCACCGCGGTATCCTCAGCGGCGCGGCCCACGGCGAGGATGACCCCGCTCAAGATGCCCCGGCCCGCCACCGGGAGCAGAACATGGACCATATTCTGCCAGGGGGTGAACCCCAGGCTGAGACCCGCCTGCCGAAGTTCGTCGGGGAGGGCTTCCAGGGCGGTTTGCGTCATGAGAATCAGGTAGGGGAGCACCAGCAGGGCCAGGCAGCCGGCGGAAAGGAGGAGGCAGGTATTGGCCTGGGGCGCCACCGTCTTCCTGAGAGAGAGGATCAGGGCGAACCCGAAGAGCCCCATGACAATGGACGGGATACCCGCCAGCACCTCCACCGCCAGGCTGAACCATCTTTTCCAGGCACCGGAGGCGTAGTGGGCCAGATAGATGCCGCTGGCGAGCCCCAAGGGAATAGCCAGGAGGGAGGAGAGGAGGACCAGGGCCACCGTACCCACGCAGGCCGGCCAGATGCCGTGCCACACCGGGAGGCGTCCGATGATGGCCCCCCAGGGCGGCGTATTCCCAAAAAAGAGGGTTGGGTTGATAGTGTCAAACCCGCGCACCCCAAGAAAGCCGAGAAACAATAAAATCATCCCCACGGTGGTCAGCACCGCCAGCCAGGAGCAGGCTTGCGCCAGATAAGTGATCTTTTTAATCATGGCGCCCCGTCGCCGGAAGAGCCGCCCTGGACTGGAGCCGCCGCAAAGTCAGGTTGACCGCAATGGAGACCCCGAAGAGGATCAGGCCGCTGGCGAAAATCGACTGGTACGCCTGGCTGGTGCTGTCCGTGGCCACCACCAGGGCGATATGGGAGGTCAGGGTGCGGATTGAATCCAGGAGAGAGTTTGGCACCTGGGGGGCATTGCCCGCCACCATGAGGGCGATGATGGTGTCGCCCAGAGCCCGGCTGAAACCCAGCACCGCGGCGGCCCAAAGACCCCGAAAGGCCAGGGGCCTCATGACCCAGAGCAGGGTTTGGGCCGGGGAAAATCCCAAAGCGGCGCTGGCCAGGCGCACCCGGGCATCCACCTGCTGGAGTTGGGCATGCACCAGGAGCACGATGGTGGGCAGAATCATCAGGCTCAGGGTGAGCGCGGCGGTGAGCCAGGAGTACCCGGTGCTCTCCGGGAACGCCCCGCGCACCAGGGGAACCAGGAAAATCACCGAGACGAAACCGTAGATCACGGTGGGGATGCTGGTCATGAAATTGATCAGGCCCATGAGGGGCCCCTTAAGACACCTGGGGCCCAGGCCGTGGGCAAAACCGCAAATCCCCAGCCCCAGGGGATAGGCCACGCCCATGGCGGTAACCGCCAGGGAGAGGGAACCCACCGCCATGGGGAGGATGCCGAATTTCCCCTGGAAGGGGCGCCACTCCCACGACAGGATCTCCGCCAGATGGCCTTCGGAAAAGATTGGCAGGGCAAAATAGGACAAAAACCCCAGAATGGCCAAAACCGAGCCGCAGGAGAGAATGGTGGCCCCCAACAGTAGCCCTTTGATGCCGGACTGTCGCCGGTCCAGATGCCGCCAGTGTGCCTGGAGAACCGTTTCGGCAGTCCGAGGAGATGAAGCTTGTCCCTGAATCAACATGTTTACCCGTCTTACTGTGGAGCGCCTGCCCGAGAGCCGACGCTCCGCCTCAAGGGAACCCGCAAGAAACTACTTTGAGGTTGGAATAAACCCGTGCTTCTGGATGATCTTGGCCCCCTCAGGACCCTTAATATAGTCAATAAAGGCCTTGACCAGGGGTTGAGGCTCACCCTTAGTGTTCATGTAGAGCAAGCGCGTGACCGGATAGGAGCCGTTCTTGGCGTTTTCTTGAGTCGGCTCCGCCCCGTCCAGCTTGATGCCCTTAACCTTCTGGTCCACAAAGCCGATACCCAGGTAACCGATGGCCTGGGGGTCTTGCGCCAGGGCCATCTTCATGGCCCCGTTGGAGGCCACGATATTGGCCTTGGCGTCGATGGGCCCCTTCTTCAGGAGCTTTTTCCAGAAGGTTTCCCGGGTGCCGCTGGCTTCATCCCGGGTGAAAAGATGGATGGGGGCGCTGGTGCCGCCTACTTCCTGCCAGTTTTTGATCTTCCCGGCAAAGATATCCCTTACCTGCTGGGAGGTCAAGGCGCCCACGGGGTTCTTGGGATTGACCGCCACCGCCACGCCGTCAACGGCAAAGGGGAAGGTCTTCAGCCCATACTTGGCGACTTCTGCGGGAGTAAGGGCCCGGCCGGTGTTGCCGATGTTTACCAACCCTTCGCCCACTTTCTGGACTCCCACGCCGGAGCCGCCCCCGGCCACGGTAAGGCGGATTTTGGGATTCGCTTTCATGATCTGTTCCGCGGCGTCTTTCATGACCGGGATATGGGCGGTGCCGCCGGCGATGTCGATTGTGCCTTCCAGGTTTTGAAAACGCTGAAGTTGGGAATCCTGAGCCCAAGCACCAGGGGCTGTCCCAAGGCTGAGAACCAGCATGAAGATGATAGCCATTAATCCGTTTCTTGAGTTGCGCATAAGGAACCTCCTGGATATTTTATTAATCTTTAATGGTAGTTGCCGGCAGTCCCCGCTTTTGCCACTCCGGGAACCCGTAGGGATCGCGGTAGACCTGCCGATAGCCAAGTTTTACAGCCACCCGGGCTGCCGAGTCGCTTCGGACTCAGGCCAGGCCCGCTCAGTAAAAGACCACCAAGCGCTCTTTATCCGGTCCAAGCAGGGCCGCCAGGAGCCTTCTGGACCGCCACCTGCCCCACCAAGTGGGCGTCAGTGGCAAGCTGACTGCCCCCTTGATGTGACCGGCCCGGTATTCTACTTCCGGGCGAGTGTCCATCAGCAAAAGGCTCTGGGGTTTCTCCGGTAGCTGTCCGCCATCTCCTCGGTGCTGATGAGTCCATAACCCCCGGTTTCGGCCATTACCTCAGGCCAATTGACTTCTCTGGGAGCAGAGGCACGGCGTCGCCACCACCAAGCCGCTCCCAGCAACGTGGCAGTTGTTAAAATCAGTAAGGCCACAGAGAGTAGTAAAATCATGTCTTATCTTCCTCGGCGGCAAGCTTCAGGTCGGCCTGCAACCGCGCTTTACTCATGGGCAACAAGTTTCTGTCCATAAATGGCCGCGCCCAGGGCGCCCACCAGGTCTGGTTGGACCGGAACCAGGACGGATGCCCCCAGGCTTTCTTCCAAGAGGGATTTAATGCAAGGGTTATGGGCCACGCCGCCGGCGAAGAGCACCGACGGCGTCACCCCTACCCGGCGCAGCATGGCCACCGTACGGGAGACGATGGCCAGGTGCAGCCCCATGGCAATATTGGCCGGAGACTCGCCCCGGGCCATGAGGCTGGTGGCCTCGCTCTCCGCAAACACGGTGCACATGCTGTTGATCTGGATGCGCCGGTCTGCTTGCAGGGCGAAGTCGCCGAATTTCTCCAATGGCACCTGCAAGGCCACAGCCATGAACTCCAGGAACTTCCCGGTGCCCGCGGCGCAGCGGTCGTTCATTTCGAACTTGGCCACTTTGCCGTCCATGTTGAGGGCTATGGCCTTGGTGTCCTGGCCGCCGATGTCCAGGATGGTGCGCACTCCGGGAAACAGGTGCCGGGCCCCCAGGGCGTAGGCCAGAATCTCCGTGATGGCGGTGATCTCGGGGTGATCCAGGTTTTCCAGGAGGAGTTTCCGTCCGTAACCGGTGGCCACAATCCTGGCGGCCCGCACCCGGTCCAGCAAACTCCGGCATTGGCCCAGGGGATCGAAGGTGGTGGGGAGCAGGTCCCAGTGCACCACCTGGCCGTCCTGGAGCAGCACCAGCTCAATGGAGCGGGAGCCGATGTCGATGCCCGCCACCAGGGGATGGTTCGCCGTCACGGTTTCTTCACCCATTACAACAACTCGCACACCAGCCGATCCCGGGCTTCGTCCAAAAGCGCACAAGCCCGTTCCAGGATTTTCACCGCCCGGGGCGAGGCGCCGCCAGGTCCGGCTGCATTGTCCAGGGCCACCTGGACGTAGGCCAGGGTTTCCGCCATCAGCGCGGTTTTCAGTTCATTCACCCGGTGCCGGTCCTGGAACCCAGGGTGAAGGTGCAAGGGAATGACCGGGGCCTTGTGAGGAATCATGGCAGTAACCCCCTCAACCCACCATCTCCAGGAAGGCTTCCACCCGGGTCTTGAGCTGCTCCACGTCCTCCATGCTGTAATCCGTTTCGATGCTGAGCATGGGAATGCCCGCCGCTTCCAGGGCCCGGCCCACCTTGAAGGCCTCGATGGCGTAAGGCTGGCAGAAGTTCAGGGCAAAATGGATCACTCCCTTGACTTCCAGGTCCTTTGCCATGGCAACGATATTTTGGAGCCGCTCCTGGTTAGGCGTGAAACAGGCGCAGTCAATGCGCATGTAGCGATCCACCAGGGCGTCCAGCATCTCCTCCAAGGTGTCGCCCGATTCGTCCACCAGGTCCCGGATGTTCCTGGTGCCGATGCAGGACTCTTCGCCCACAATCACCGCTCCGGAGGATTCCACGATAAAGGGAAGCTTCCAGTTGGGGACCGCCATGGGGCAGCCCGATAGCATGAGCCGCGGGGTCTCCGGGGGTACGACTCCTTCTCCGGCCTTGACCCGCTTTTCCAGTTCATCGCACAGCTCGCCGATCTTGGCGGTGAACCGGACCGGGTCGTCATAGAAGCTGATCTGGTTAATGAGAAGCACGTCCCGCCCGGAGATGGGGGTGGGGACTGCAGCCCGGAGTTGATTCAAGCGCTGCAGCACCTGCCGCCGGCGATTCACCAGCTTGATGGCCTCCCTAAGTTTGGCCGCGGTGATCTCTTTGCCGGCAATCGCTTCGATTCTCTCTTTAAAGCGCCGGACTTCCGCCTTCCACAAATCCCGGTCGCAGGCCTGCTTCATCTGGGGGATTTCCATGACGTAAACCGGGGCGTACTCTTCGAAGATTTCGTAGGCTTTCTTCTTGCCGTCGCAGGTGGTCTCCCCCACCACCAGGTCGCAGGACTCGATATAGGGGCAGAGGCGGGAGAGTTTAAAACCCACAAAGGATTTGATCAAGGCGCAGGTGTTCCGGGGCAGAATCTTCTCCGCGGACTCCTTGCCGATTTCGGCCCCGGCGCAGAGCCCCACGCAGACGGCGTCCGCCGCCAGCACTAGTTCCTCCGGCACGAAGACGCAAAAGGTGCCGATAACCTTGCGCCCCTGGGCCTTGGCCTCCTGGATCTCCTTGATGCGCAGGCCATGGACCTCGGAGAGGACAAAATCCAGGTATTCCATGCCCTTGAGGCGGCCTTCCTGGGTAAGGTAGATGTCTCCATAAAACTTGCCCAGGACCTGCAAGAGCCCCTCATGGGCCGTAAGGTCCAGGTTCAATTTTTCCCACATTTCGTCGTAGGGGGTCGGCATAAATTCGGTCTCCTTTGATGTTGGTCAGGGGCCGGTCTCCCTAAGCCCCCATGGGTCAGGTCTACGCTTCCATAATCAGGGCGTCGGCGATCATCTCCCAGATGTACTTCACTTCGATGTCCAGTTTGAACTTGGGCTTCAAGTTTTTCATGATCTGGTCCCGGCAGTTGGAGCACCCGGAGATGACCAGGTCCGCACCCGTGGCCCGGATGTCATCGGCCTTGAAGCTGCCATGTTCGGTCTTTTCTTTTTCAAAGGGGCCCGGCCAGTTGCCTGAGCCGGCGCCACAGCAGTAGCTCTCCAGGCGATTGTGGGGCATTTCCCGGAAGTTCTGCATATCAATGCAGTAGGAAATAATCTTCCGGGCTTTGTCGAAGTTGGAGTCGTCGCCGAAGGCCAAATAGGCCGAGCGGCCATGCTTACAGGAGTCGTGCCAGGTGACGATGCGGCCTTCATGCACGCTCTTGTCCACCTTGATGCGCCCCTCTTCCAGCCACTGGAGGAGCACATCGAAGAAATAGACATAATTGTGACCGGTCTCGGGGCCGAACTCGTGCTTGAAGTATTTCTCGAGGTTCAGGCGGGTGCCGTAGGAGGCGCCGCCGCAGTCAGGCAAAATAAAGGTTTTGGCCTGGAGACGCTTCATGTTCTCCACCTTGCGCCGGGCGATTTCCTTGGAGGCCTCCATGTTGGCGGTGAAGATGCCCCAGTCCACCGACTCCCAGTTCTTCGAGGATGTGGTCCAGTCCGCCTTGGCGGCATAGAAAATCTTCCACCACCACTTCATGTCGTCGGGTTCGGCGTAGGCCTCCTTGGAGTTCTGGAAGTGGAGATAATCCGCCCCCACTTTTTCAATGGGGGTGACGAAGCCGGGGCAACATTCTTCCGCCAGTTCCTCGCCCAACTCCTCCAGCAAGGTGACGTAGTCATCCTCGGGGATGCCCATGTTGTTGCCGGTCCGGAGGACCATGTCCACGCCTTTGTGGAGCACCCCGGGGACCCGCTCCCGGGGCCGGGCCGCCTTGGCCGCGCCCCAGATTTTAACCAGCTTGACGCCCATGGGGCAGCCGATTTCGCAGCGCTGGCAGCCGGTGCAGATCCACA
>JAHIKF010000391.1 GCA_018897875.1 Pseudomonadota bacterium
GGAATCGTCTTCGGACACTCCCGGGAAATGGTGATCCCGCCCGGGATGCCTTGCTTGTAGTTGGCGAGCCTTTTCCCCAACAGGTTCCGGGCCAGGCCCAGTTCCTCCAGAGCCGCCACCGCATGCAACCGCTGGCGCCGCATCCGCTTGATGAACTCCGGCTCCCGGGGATCGCAGAAAAACTTGCGAATATGTAACTCCACCGCCCAGGCCTTGGCGATGGGCAGGAGGTCGTCGAATAATAAATTGCTCTCGAAAAGCTCTCTCATGATGTGGATATGGTCCGTTGGCGGGGGGCTATAAGCTGCCACCAATAGAACCGTGGGGTTATCAAGACCCCACTTGATCCCCGCGAAATATCTCGGCGCCTGTTCATTGCCCGACACTCTTGACTCCTGTCTTTTCCGCTTGTCTGACGGCACGGAGCACCTCACGCACATAAGCCGTGGGGCAGCCGGGGCCGTTGTAGGCCCGCGCCGCCCGGGGCAGGTTCCCCCGATGCTTTTTCAGGAGGGCGGCCAGGACCCGGGCGCCGCCGTGGATGTTTTCTCGCGGATTCCAGGGGTCCACTCCCAGCCGCCGGGCGACGCCCCGGTCAAGTTGCATCAGGCCGATGCACCGGCCCCGGCCTGACATGGCGGCCGGGTCATACCTGCTTTCGATGGCCATAAAGCCCTGGATGACGTAGGGGCTCACGCCGTGCTCCCGGGCGGCCTCCATGGTCCAGTCCCAATAAATTTGCGGCATAGAAAGCTGCCCTATTCGGGGAGGCGCCGCCGGCCAGGGCTGGGTCTGGGAGATGCTGGCGGGCAAGCAAGCCAGCGCCAGGATGATGATGGCTACACGCATCAATCTGCCCTATCCTGTTTCATGGTCACCTCTGCAAAGACGTAAAATAGTCAAGGTTCGTCAACACCCACGTTCCGGTCCCATCCTTCTTTCCCGGTATTTTGCCATCGTGGAGGAAGGCCTGAGCCGTCCGCTCATGTACCCCCAGAAATTGAGCGATGGCCTTGACTCCCCGGTAAAACTCCACGTGCACATATATGATTGGCGTGGGGGCTGGGGTTTCCATATGTGGCATGTCAGGCTCCCGGTGCAGTCCCCTGGTAAGATTCGCATGACACGATTTCTACTGCCCACCGCGGAATCTCCGCATACCATTTCTCCGCATGGAGACCGACGATCTGCTTGTCGTCCTCCCAGAAAACCCCCTTAGCGCAATCCGTGATCTGCTTGACCAGGTTGTCGGTATCCGGTTTGGTGATGGGCCTGATCTCGCCGGCTATGGCCGCGGCCTGCCATTTCTTAGATTTGCTTTTGGGGATCGGCAGGAACGCTCTCATGCCAAGGGCAACGGGTCCCTGGAATGGCACCGGAGGGCGATGCTCATACATCAGGGCCATGAGCTTGTTCTGCTCGGTCCGCTGGTCCTCGTCGGTGTAGGTATGTGACCGGGCCACATCCTGACCCTTCTTGCCGCCTCCCTTGACGATGAAACCCCGGGAGCGCGCCCGTTTCTGAGACTTGGGCGCCAGGATGATGGTGAACCGGATCGGGTTCACAGCGTCCCCCTCTCGTCCTTCCGGTAAAGGCAGGCTATCCTGGTCCGGGTAATGATGCCGGCAACCGCGTCATAGGCACCCAGAAGGACCAGGCCGGCGATCACCGCGCCCAGGCCCCCCAGAGTGAGCCCTAAACCCGTACCAAACCAGGACAGCATCTCAGCCATGCGCGGTGTCCTTCTGGGCGTAATTCTGGAAAAGCATAAATTCCTTGCGATACGCCAAGTTGACTAACCCCGTCGGCCCGTTGCGATGCTTAGCCAGGCGGACTTCCGCTATCCCCTTGTCCTTGGAGTCCTCGCGGTACAATTCGTCTCGGTAAATAAATAGCACCAGGTCAGCGTCAAGTTCGATCGAGCCTGATTCGCGTAAATCCGATAGCACCGGCCGCCTGTTCGGCCTCTTTTCCACCTCCCGGTTTAACTGACACAGGGCAATGACCGGCAGGTTCAGTTCTTTCGCCAACGCCTTCAGACTCCGGGAAATCCCCCCGACTTCCTGCTCCCGGCTTTTCGCCTTAGGGTCCCTGGCCAGTTGCAGGTAATCCACCACCACCAGGCCGATACCCTGTTTAGACTTGAGACGTCTGGCCTGAGAGCGAATCTCCAGTGAAGTCAGGGCAGGCTTGTCAATGATGTGGATTGGGACGCCCCTCAGTTTGTCATCTACCTGGTAAAACCTCTCCCACTCCTGGCTTTCCATCCGGGCGGCACGCAACCGGCTGGCGTTGATCTGGCCAACGCTGGCCAGGAGGCGCTGCACCAGCTGCTCCTTGGGCTGCTCCATGCTGAAAAAGGCCGTGGGCACCTGGGAGTGGCGGGCGGCCTGATAGGCCATATTCAGGCTCAAGGCCGTTTTCCCGTGTGATGGCCTGGCCGCCAAGATAATCAAATCCCCGTTCTGCCACCCGCTGGTAAGCCGGTCCAGGTCCACAAATCCGCTCGGAATTCCCAGGATCTCTCGCTTCCGTTCAAAAATCTTTTCAATCCGGCTCACTTCTTCGGGAACCAGATCGTCCAGGGAGTAGGCAGCCTGAATCTCCCGGCTCTCTTTGATTTGAAAAATTTTACTCTCAGCCTGGTCAATAAAGACATCCGCGTCATCCACCGGGGCGAGACAGGCCCCGGCAATCTCCTGGGTGGCGTCCAGTAACTGGCGCAGCATGGCCTTCTGGCGCACCAGTTTGGCGTAATAAGGGGCGTTGACGGCGAAACCTACCTCTTCACTGAGGCCGGCCAGGAAGACCGCACCCCCCACCCCCTCCAACTGGCTCCGCTCTTTCAAGAGGGCGCAGACGGTCACCAGGTCCACCGGATCGCTCTTGCCGTAGAGGTCCAGCATGGTTTTGTATATGCGGCCATGGGCTTCTTTGTAGAAGTCATCGGCCACTAAGAGGTCGCTGACCTCATCCAGCACCTCCGGCCTGACCAGAATAGCGCCCAGGACCGACTGCTCCGCCTCGAGATTAGCCGGGGGCGTGTAGCCCGCGGGCGAATCTTTCTTCTTGGTCATCACCCCTCCAACTGCGGCACCGTCCGGGTGCTGATCTGTGGCGGGGCTCCAGTTTCCCGGTCCTGGGCCTCCAGGTATGCCTCCCGAAAGGCTTTAAAAATAAACCGTAAGTCGTCATAAGACGTGATGCTGAATTGCTCCCAGCCACCGATGAAGTCCATGGCCTTCTTGGTGGCTCCGTCCATCTCCGGCTGCTCGCCGGCTTCGGCCGCGGCGATGAGCTGGGTCCAGACATCAATAGCCGAGGGAAGAAGGGACTGGACCGCCCCGAGTAGCTCGCTGATCTTGGGGAACCACTTGCAGGTGTCGATGTGGCGATAAACCGCGGCCTCAAACTCTTTGTCGGTGAGCCGACACAATCTTTCACGGTACACGTCCACCGTTGCAGACGAACACTCGTAATCGGGGTAGGCCGCCATTAACAAGGCTATTCCCTTATGGAACACTTCCTCATTGAGCATCTGATTTTCTCCTTTGCATTGACTCCTTTAGGGCTCCCCAGCCTTTCGGTTGGGATGGTTTCCCCCCATCATATTTTCCGTCCAAAATCACCTCCGCATTCTCGATCATAAAATCAATGGACGCCTTCCAGCCGCGGTCGTTAACGCCGAGCAGAAAGGGGGAATCACGCGTTTTGAGCAAAACCCTTTCCCACCAACGCCGGTCATGGTTTCGTTTGATGGCGTCCCGCATCTTTGCCATGGTTTTGGGGGGACGTTTGAAAGGCAGGTGGACTTTAGGCAGTTCCGGAGGAGCGTTTTCATTCCACAAAATCGCCAGGTCTTGAACCGAAAAAGAGGGGGTCGGCGGCTCTGCCGTCGACAAGTCTTTTCTTCTAGTTTCCGTTTCTGTTTCTGTTTCGTTTCTGTTTCTAGGGCTACTAGTAGTATTCTGGTAGCCTACCGGTAGGCTACTGGTACACGACGCCAGTTTTTCCCAGTCAATTTGGAAACTTGCGTATTTCTTTTTCGACTTGTATTCTTTGACTTCACATATTACCCAGGGAGGGAGGGGAAGGCTAGGCGGGGTAGGGTTGTTTAGCCGTTGATGCTTGAGAAAATTTTTTATCCAATGAAAAGTTTTCCCGTTGGCCTCGTATGGCACTATTTTCCCGAGGATAATTAGTTCTTCGATAATTTCTTTCACGGTTTCAGGAGACAGCCGTAAAATACCTGTTTTCAGGGCAATACTACCGTATCTTGGCTCATATCCCCCCCAATCTTCCGCCAAAGACCAGAGGCGGACATAAAGCCAGAGGCCGTCTTTCCCGACTGCTTCAAACAACTCCTCATCGAAAAGCAGTTCGTCAGTATCAATCACCCTTTTACGGCCCATAATTCCTCAAGAGTTTTGTGGAAATTACTGGTAGCCTACTGGTAGCCTACTGGTAATTCCGGTGCTTAGGGATATAGAAATTACAAAATTACCGTTTTAGGA
>JAHIKF010000392.1 GCA_018897875.1 Pseudomonadota bacterium
CCACCGAGACCAGGATGAAGGTCCTGAGCCCCGCCGCCTGGCCGTGCGCCTCGCGTTCAAAGCCGATGGCCGCGCCCACTACCGCGGCGATCCCCAGCCTGGCCAACTCCCAGGTAATATGGTTCAAGTCCCACATAATTCACTCCTTTCCATGCCGGTGACATTGATCCCCGGAAGCGGGGACGACGGTGGAGGTGAGATAGGCCAAAACGGGGGTTCTGGGGTGATAATCAAGCCTGAGCAGGGGAGGGCGAAAGAATTCATTCAGGGAAAGCTCCGGCTACAGCAGCGGACGCATCCGGGGAAGAGCCGGCGGGAGATAATCTGCCGGAAACGGCGCATCTTGGGGCCGTTCCAGATCTCCGCCAACGGTTGGGCGGCGATGTTGCCGGCCACCAGGTGCAGGCACGGCGACACGGTCCCGTCGGGCAAAATCCCGCAACCCTTCCACGGGGCGTTGCACTCCTCTGGGGAAAGGGATGGGTCAGGTCGAGGTAATAGGGTTCTATGAGGTCCAGGGGCAGGTTCGGCAGAAAGAGCAGCTTGAGCCGGTCTTTGGCCAGGCGCTGGGCTTGCTTAAGCTGGTTGAGCAAAAACGGCAGGTCGGCCGGGGTGATTTCGCTCTCATAATATTCGCCCTCGGGGATGGAAGGGGAGACCAGTTCCAGGCCTGCCTGGGCGGCAAACTCGGGCGACAGCGCCCGATTGTGGCGGGCGACGTTGGCGGCGGTGTTGAAAATGGTGTGTTGGATCTGGAGGATGTCCGCCCCCAACTCGTGGGCCAGCAAGACCATCTGATCCAGGGTGGGCAGGCTGGCTTTGGAAATGACGCAGTTGATCAGGATGATGGGGCCGGGAGAACGCTGGCGGTTCCGAGCGGCCACCAGGGCCTTGATGCCGGCGCAGGTTTTCCGGAAGGCGCCTTCCTGGCCTCGAATGGCGTCATGGACTTCGAGAGGTCCGTCCATGGAGACCGTCACCATCTCGACGTTCTGGGCCACCAGGCTGTCGGCCACCCGGTCCAGCAAGGTGCCGTTGGTTTGGAGGTGGACTACGAAGCCCCGGCGCTTGGCTTCGGTCAGCAAGGCGGCGAAATGAGGGTAAAGGGTGGGTTCCCCGCCGGTGAAGTAGAGCCGGGGCCGGAAGGCAGCCACCTGATCCAGGAGGCCGACCCAGGTGGACAGGGAGAGCTCCCGGCGAGGGTCGTACCAGGGGAGCCCGGTGGGGCCGGGGGCATGGCGGTGCTGCTCACACATGACGCATTTCAGGTTGCAGCGCCGGGTGAGGTTGAGGTTGAGGTTCGCCGGCGGGCCGCTCCGGCCGTCCCGGAAGCGGCGGTCCAGCTGAATGCCGAATTTCTTGCGGTACTCCTCCCGCAGCAGGGTGTGGGCCATGCGGGGGTTCCGCCACATGAGCTTCAAGGCCCGGATGGACAGGGAGGATTTGGGCGGCCGGGTCGGCATCGGTTCTCTTACCTCATTCCTGGGAAAAAGCTCTCAGGTTTCAACAAAGGTCACGGATTCACGAAAGGCGACCTCAAGGTAGAGTGGACGCCACCCACCGTGCCTTATGTTTTACCGTGAAAACCAAATCCCCCTAAATCCCCCTTTGCCAAAGGGGGAGAGGGGGGATTTTCATCCTCGGGGGTGAAACATTTGTGATTCATGGACATTTACCGTGAAAGTCCAGGCGTAGGGGCGGGTTTTAAACCCGCCCCTACAGGGGCTTTCATGCTTAGGGGTGGCCAATTCTGCGACCATGAACGTTTAGGAAATAATTATATATCACCCGCGGCTCCCGAAGATGGCGGTACCCACCCGCACCAGGGTGGAACCTTCCTCCACCGCCACGGCGAAATCGCCGGACATGCCCATGGAGAGCTCCGTCAGGGGCAGACCGGTGAGCCCCCGCAGGTGGTCTTGTAGTGCCCGCAAGGCCTGGAAGTAAGGCCGCGCCGCCTCCGGGTCGGGAAACCACGGCGGCATGGTCATCAGGCCCAAAACCCGCAGGTGCGGTAGCCGGGCGACCTCCTGGAGCAGCGCCGGCGCCGCCGCCGGGTCAACCCCGGACTTGGTGGCCTCACCGGCCTGATTGACCTGGATGAGAACGTCCTGGACCTTGCCCTGCCGGGCCGCAGCTGCGTCCAGGGCCCGGGCCAGTTTGAGGCGATCCACCGCGTGGATCAGGTCGAAGAGCGCCACCGCCTCCCGGGCCTTGTTGGATTGGAGGTGGCCCACCAGGTGCCAGCTCACCGGCCGGCCTAAAACGGCGATCTTATCTCTGGCCTCCTGGAGATAGTTCTCCCCGAAGAGGTCTTGTCCGGCGTCGACTGCGGCCCGGATGAGCGAAAGGTCCACGGTCTTGCTCACCGCCACCAGGCGCACGGAGCCGGGGTCCCGGCGGGCTCGATGGGCCGCGGCGGCAATGGCGGCCCGCACGTCTTTAAGGTTTTGGGCGATGGGGAACATAATGATTCCTGATTTTAATCAATTGTTCCAAAGCATTATAACATCGGGATCATTAGATTTTAACTCAAATCAATTGCTATCGAGGTCTACAAATCATATACGACAGACAATGCATAGCCCCCGTGAGCAACTCCTTTAAAATATTTTTCACTGAAATGAAGCTTTGAAGCAGGACCAAGCTCACCCAGTTTTGCTTTTTCTTTGTATAGATAAAGAACCATCACAAATAATCCAGCTACGGCATTAAGACAGTTTAGGAGATTGGCTTGAATATACTCAGTGTCCCTATGGTGTTTTGTTTTGTTATAAGCAGTCCACCAGATTGGTACGCTATTTGGGTAATTCCAACTGCTCCATGGTGTTAGCCTCAACTCGTGTCTCGGGTATAATACTTCAAAATCAGAAATAGCAGGGTATGCAGCACTAATCTCATCACGATACCGATTTATACTTTTTGCCGAGGAGCTTCGATTTAATTTCTTACAGATTTGCTTGCACACAACATCTACTTCTGCTCCAGATGCAAGCAAAATTCGAGAGATTTCTATCGAAAAACAATCGAAGTTTCTTTTGTCAAACTCGATAAACCTGGACAAACGCTCCAAGTCTTCTTCGATTGCAAGAAAATAGTTCCAATGATGAATCATTCTTTTTCTGTGCGAATTAAACTATCAAGTTCGTGTTTAATTTTTTCTGTTAACCCGAAGACCGCCAGGGTATTGGCCCAGGTGGCCGCCGCGACCTCATCTAAGGTAAGACCCCGGATATCGGCCAGCTGTTGGGCCGTGGCCACCACATAGGCCGGTTCGTTCCGCTTGCCCCGCCAGGGTTGGGGGGGCAGATAGGGACAGTCGGTTTCCACCAGGATGCGGTCCAGGGGGACTTTTTTCGCCACCTCCCGCAACCGCCCGGCCTTGGGGTAGGTGAGGGTTCCGGAAAAAGACAGATAAAAGCCCAGGTCCAGAAAGGCGTGGGCCTCCGTAGGGCTGCCTTCGAAACAGTGCATGACGCCGCCAATGATGCGGCCCCGGTATTCCCGGAGAATCGACAGGGTCACGGGGGTGGCCTCCCGGGTGTGGATCACCACGACCTTCTTATGGGCGACGGCGAAATCTAACTGCCGGCGAAAACACTGCTCCTGGACCGCTTCCGGGGAGCGGCGGCGGTAGAAATCCAGCCCGATCTCCCCGATGGCCACCACCTTGGGGTCGGCCGCCAGAGAGTCCAGGGCCTCCAGGTCCTGATCGGTCATGGCGCCGGCGCCGTGGGGATGGACCCCGATGACCGCCACGATCCCGGGTGAGGTCCGGGCGGTTTCGATTACCTGGGGGGCGTCCGTCAGGCCGGTGGCCACGTTGATCACCAGGAGCACCCCGGCCTCCCGGGCCCGGCGCAGCACCGCAGCTTGATCGGGGAAGTGATCCTCCAGGTCCAGGTGGGCGTGAGAGTCGGCTAAACGGATAGACATATCTTCAAGCTTGTGGACAATTTCCCTTTGCATGGTAAAATATACGAAATTTCGCCGGGCTGCAAGGAGAGGCGGTGACCGCCAGGGTTTTTGCTCTTGTTGTGATCGGTTGGCTGTGGTTAGGGGCAGTTCTGCCTGCGGGGGCGGCGAGTCTGACGCATACCCTCCCTCAATGGCAGACAATCGGCCGTGGGCTGGTCTTCGCCCAGGTGGAGGTCCTGCAGGATGGCGAGGTGGTGGCCGGCTTGACGGTGGTGAAGATCGACCCCGCCTCCAATGCCTTCCGGGTATTTCACGGGGCGCCCCAGGCCATTACCGTCTGGCAAGAGGAGCTGGCCGCCCCCATCGTGTTCAACGGCAGTTATTATAAACGCGACGGCCAGCCCTGCGGCCTCGTCATTGCGGACGGCAAACCCATCGGCCCCACGACCAACCGACAGATGCGGGGGATGTTCGTAGCGGAACCCAAAGGCATGTCCCCGGACCTGCCCCGGGCTACCATCCTGGATTTGCTCACTACCCGTGTTGACCCCAAAAAACTGCCCTGGACTCAAGGAGTGCAATCCTTTCCGTTGTTGCTGGACTATAAGGGGAAGATCAGGGTAAGAAATAGCGACAAAAGGTCCCACCGCACGGTGATCGCCACCGACCGCAACGGCAACATCCTGGTTTTCAACACCACCAGCAGATTTTTCACCCTTTTTGGGATGGCCGAGTTCCTCAAGAGCAGCAAATTCGATATTGATTCCGCTTTGAACCTGGATGGCGGTACGGAAGCGCAACTTTATATCAAAACCAAGGATTTCGAGTTTTATTCTCCCCCCTCCTGGGAGAATTCCATCGGCAACATCATCGATACGCAGAAGTTCTGGTTGCCTACCGTGGTGGGGGTGTTTCCGCGCCAGGATTGACCCTCATGGCCAGTTACCTTATACTGGGGGCCGGGACATTCGGCCGCCTGGCACTTAATCGCCTGGCCCGGCAGGATGCCGCCGCCAGTTTCGTGGTGGTGGATCGCGACCCTGCGGCCCTAACAATGAGGGTTGACGGCGTTCCGGGCTGGGCGCGGGTGGCCTCCGAGGCCGCCGCCTTTCTGGTGCAGCATTTAAGAGACGACGGCCGGTGGGACTAGATCATTCCCATGGTACCGGTGCACGTGGCCTTTCATTGGCTCATGGCGGGTCCCCTGGCGGGGTCGGCCTGGCAGGCGGCAGCGGCGCCGGAGGCCTTC
>JAHIKF010000036.1 GCA_018897875.1 Pseudomonadota bacterium
GCCGCCGCAAGTGGCCAGCGACAGGGCGGTGGGCGCCGGCAGGACGGTGGGGTCCATGCAGTGCACCTTCTGGAGCTTGGCGGCGGTATCCATCTCCTGGATGAGGTCCAGGTTGTTATTGGAGGCGCAGCCGTCCGTCCCCAGCCCCACCGGAACCCCCCGGCGCAGGAGGTCGGCCACCGGTGCGATTCCGGAAGCCAGCTTCATGTTGGACTCCGGGCAGTGGGCCACCCCGGCCCCGCTGGCCGCCAGGAGCTCTTTATCGGCCTCGGAGAGGACCACCGCATGGTCCGCCAGCAGCCGGTGGTTGAGCAGCCCCAACCGGTGGAGATGGGCCACCGGCGAGGCGCCGTAGCGGGCCTGGCAGTCCTCCACTTCCCGATGGGTTTCGGACAGGTGCATGATGAGCCGGGTGTCACACTTGGCCGCCAACTCGCCGCACTGCTGCAATAATTCCGGGGAGCAGGTGTAGACCGCATGGGGCTGGATGGCCACCTGGATCAAGGGATGATCCTGCCAGGCGCGGTAGAGGTCCTCGCTGAACTTGAGACCCGCCGCGGGGGGGCCGTAGTTGGGCGACGGAAAGTCGTAGAGCACCTCGCCCACCACCGCCCGGATGCCGGTTTCGGCCGCGGCCCGGGCCACGTGGTCGGCAAAGAGATACATGTCGGTGAAGGTGGTGGTGCCGGAGAGCAGCATCTCGGCCACCGCCAGCTTCGTGCCCCAATAGACGAAATCGCCGTTGAGGCGGCTCTCGGCGGGAAAAATATAATTATTGAGCCATTCTTCCAGAGGCAGGTCGTCGGCCAGGCCGCGGAACAGGGCCATGGCGGCATGGGTGTGGGCATTGATGAGGCCGGGGAGGATCAACCCCTGGGGGTAATCCAGCACCTGGGCCGGGGCGTAGCGTTTTTGAAGCTCCGCCGGGGGCCCCACCGCGACAATCTCGGCGCCCTTAAGGGCCACCGCCCCGGGAGAGAACACCTCGTGGCGCGGGTTCATGGTCAACACCCAGGCGCCCTGGATGATCAGGGAAACCGGTTCCGGCCCCGGCTGGGACATCATTTTCTCCTTTAGACGCATGAGTGCACGGTCCACCGCGCCTCCATGACGGCTGGGCAATGGATTTTCCGCCCCGGGCCATGACCACTTAGAGCCTTCACTTAGAGCCTTTGCCATAAATTCTTTCCGTTGGCTGGTTCTTAAATCCCCCTAAATCCCCCTTTTTCAAAGGGGGACTTTCAAAGGAATTCCGCTAAGTTCCCCCCTTTGGAAAAGGGGGGGTAGGGGGGATTTTGGTTCTTGAAGCATGTGTCATAACGGAAAAAACTTTTGGCAATTGCTATAAATCATCGCTAACCCCGTAGGAATGGTGAGGGCACCGGCCTTGCAATGCCAATCCGATAATACCCCGGGATACCGTTGAGAAGCCAAGGCTCATTGCTTCGTCCCGGCCCCGGCCGGTCCCGCCGGCTCCCCCTGGCGCATGACTGCCTGGAAGCGGGGGGCCGACCCCGAAGGAATTTTCAGGCGAAAGGTCCCCGGGGCCAGAGAATCACCCTTGATCCAGGGGTTGAGCCTCTTGATGACCTTGTAATAAGTACCGCTGGCCTCCGCCAGTCTTCTCACCGGCACCTCCTGGGCCAGGGTAAGCTGGACCTCGTCACAAGCCAGGGGCGGATAGAGCTGATCCTCTGGAATGGCGTAGCCGTAGCGGCCCGGATCCTCCATGATGATCTTGGCCGCCAGGATGCGGTAGATATAGCGCTCGGTCTCCTCCGGCAGGCTCAGGTGGTAGTAGTTATTGACCCCCTGGACGGCGATGGCCTTCTGCACCCGCCCTTCCCCGGCGTTGTAGGCCGCCAGGGCCAGGGGCCAGCTGTGAAACAACCGGTGCAGATTTTCCAGGTAGGACAAGGCCGCGTCCGTGGCGGCTCCGAAATCCAGGCGCTCATCTATGGCTTTGTCGCACCGCAACCGGAACCGCTGGGCCGTGGGGCCCATAAACTGCCAGGGGCCCAGGGCGCCGACACTCGACCGGGCCTGGGTGCGCAGGTCGCTCTCCGCCAAAGCCACGTATTTCAGGTCCAGGGGGAGCCGCCGGGCCCGCAGTTTCCGCTCGATTTCCGGAAAGTAGCGGTGGGCCCGTTTCAGCCACATGGTGGTCTGAGCCCGGCTCCACACCTCGATGATGAACTCCCGGTCCAGGGCCTCCCGGACTTCCGGTTCATTGAGGGGCACCGGCTCGCCGCAAAGGAACATCTGGGCCGGGGCGGCAAAGGAGGGAAAGGGGGCGACCTCGGAGGGGGCGGCGGGCGGCGACCCCAGGGGCAGGCCGGGGCCCGCCCCTACCCCGCCGGGGAGGAGCCACAGGCCGGCCAGCACAAATATGATGATCAGCGTCATAAAGGGTAATCCTGTTGAAGGCAAGGATATCGTTCGGTAAGCATGTACCCCACCGGAAGCGGTCTGTCAACCCGTGGGGTTCAGGGCGGCGTCCCGCTCCCGGGGCCGGACGGCCACCTCCAGTTCGGGCACGGACTGGTGATGCAAGACCCGCTGCGGTAAGGGCAGGTCGATGCCATGCTGCTGGAATCGCTTCCAAACCCCCAAAAGAATCTGGCTCTTGACATTGTGGACCCCATTTTGCGGGTCATGAATCCACACCCGCAGTTGAAAATCCACGGAGTTTTCCCCGAAGCCTATTAACAGGCAGGCGGGCTTTGGATCGGTCAGGATGCGGTCCACCTCGGCGGCCGCCTCCAGCATGAGGTCCATGGCTTGCTGAACATCCGAGTCGTACCCGATGCCCACGGGGATCTTGAGACGGACCAGATTGTTGCTGTAGGACCAGTTGATCACCTGGTTGGTAACCAGGTCTTCGTTGGGTATGAGGTATTCCGTGGCGTCCCGGGTCACCACAGAGACATAACGGCTGCCGAGATAATTGATATATCCGTGGGTATCACCCAACTGGATCACGTCACCGGGCTTGATGGATCTATCGGCCAGGATGATGAGACCGCTGATCAGGTTGGAGAAGATCTTCTGCAAGCCGAAACCGAGGCCCAGGCCGATGGCGCCGCTGAAAACCGCCAAGGCCGTGAGATTGAACCCCAGGTAGTACAGAACCCCGAGGGCCACCAGGGTAAAGAGGGCGAAGGTGAGCAGCTTGTGCAGCAGGACCTGCGCCGAGGGGGTGATATGCTCCACCGTCTTGATCCAGTGCTCGAAGAACACCGAGATTTTCTTGGCCAGCCAGAACAATGCCACCAGAAGGAAGCCCCCTTCGAGCACGCTGAGGAGAGTCAAATGCACGTTACTGATGGTCAGGTCGATGCTGTTGAGCAGGGCGAGGAAGGGGTGGAGCAGGTGGACGATATCCAATGCGGCCACGGACCAGAAAATAACGGAGATGCCCCTGGCCAGGGTGCGGTTCTTTATCTGGGAGGTCAGCAGGCGAATAATCACCCAGGCCAGGAACAGGCTCAGGAAGATGCGTATCCCGTGATTGGGCCAGTGAAAGTGGCTTGCGGCTCTCAGGGTGAACCAGAGCAGCGCGACAGTGATTATGGGGCTGACTAACCTGGTGGTGATCACCCTGGTCAGATGCGGCAAAGAGTGTTCCACCAGGGGGTGCCGCTTCAGTTGCCGGTGAAGCCACGGCCGCACCGGCCCGGCGGCCAAACGGGCCAGGAGATACAGGCAGCCCACCACGATAAGCTGTAATAGCATGTTCCAGACCAGGATGTGGGTAAGGACATAATTCTGGGCCTGGAGCCCCACGGCAAAAAAATCATCGAGATTAAGGGCATTACCCATCGTGGCCTCCGGGATAAAATGGAAATTTTCCCTGGATTGTACTGTAAAGTCCGGGAAATTGGCAACCGGCAGGAACTTATTCGAGACCCGACGGCCGGCCGCCCGGAGGGTCGATGGCCCAGGCGCGTAAACCCGGCGGCGAGGCGCTGCCGCTTCCCCAAATCCGGCGGCCGGGAAAAAATTTCTTGATTCCTGGCCGGTTCTCTTCTATGATTTACGCAGAATTTCTCTACGAGGAGGTGATCCTGGTGCATCGGTCGCTCTTTTTTACACCTTTGAAATCCTGAAGCAGCGGCGTCCGGGGAGCCTTGGTAAGGCTCTGGATTCGGAGGCCGGACAAGGGTGAGGCTGATCGCCGGGAACTTTCTTTTAGCCGCAGTCCTGGTTCAATCCCCCCCTTGCAGTAACCCTTCAGACGCATCGCAGCAATTTTTCGGCCTACCGACGTAAACGCCGCTCTCTTCGGAAGCAGTGGAAGGCGCCGCTCCGCCCGCGCCCGGTTGCCGGCCGCGGCCAGCCCCGACCTCGGGGTTCGGTCCCGACCGCATCCCCAGACCTTACCCGCCTCCAACAGGCTTGAGGCCACATCCGGCCCGGGCCGGTTTCTGGTTTAATTTTCGCCTGAACCTCATAAAGGGTGATTAGTTTGTCGAGAATCGGCGTCAAACCCACTACCTCCCAGGAAATACCCCTGGCCGGCAACTCCCGCCGGTCCCGGCCACATCCTGACCTCGGTGGTCCGGTCGCCTTGACCTGGCTGTACCATTTTCTGAGACTGGGTCTGGCCGCCATCTTCATTTATGCAGGGGTTATCAAACTGCTCGATCCCCGGGCCTTTGCTCACGCCATCGCCCAGTATGAGTTGATCCCCGAGACGCTGTTGCCTCTGGTGGCCGTGGGCCTGCCGGCCCTGGAGCTGCTGGCCGGTATCGGGCTCATCTTCGAAGTCCGGGGCAGTCTCACCCTTATTGCTCTTTTACTCCTGATATTCCTGGTGATCCTGGGATATGCCGTCTGGCACAACCTGGACATCGACTGCGGCTGTTTCACCCTTGATGAACTGGACGCCCAACACGGCGTCAAAACCGCGTTCCGGCGCGACCTCATCATGATCGGGGCAACTCTGTTCCTGTATTGGCGGCGTCGGAGTCGTGCGCCCCAACGTTTCCCCAACCTTTTATGATCTGAAAATAAACCGAATGCTTTAAGGAGAAGTGACAAAATGACTAAAAAACACAGATTCTTCCTGGGTGGACTCTTGGCTATCGTGGCCCTGGCCCTGGTGGGTTGCGGCCAATCCTGGTCCGGCAAAGAGCTGGCGACGGAGACCTCCGGGGTGAACTTATCCCGGGAGACGAGCCGGGGCGGCTACCAACTCGTCACTACCCCGGAGTTAAAAGCCTGGATCGACCAGAAGAAACCCATGATGATCATCGACACCATGCCCATGGAAGACAGCTACAAGAAACAGCACGTCCCCGGGGCAGTGCAGTATGATTTCCCCATCCCGGAAGTGAAGGAGATGGACGACGCCGCTAAGGCGAAATTCGAGAAATTTTTAGGACCCGACAAGGATAAGACCCTGGTGTTCTACTGCGGTTTCGTCAAATGCACCCGCAGCCACAACGGCGCCATGTGGGCGGTCAAGCTGGGCTACAAGAACGTCTATCGCTGCCCCGGCGGCATCAAGGCCTGGAATGAGGCCGGCTACCCGGTGGCCAAAGGCGATAAATAAGCCGACGCCGCCGGCACACACCGGTAAAGCAGGAAAAGGCTGGTGGGGCGGGCGTCCCCGCCCGCTACTCAACTGGATTGATGGTGCGTAGAACGCACCCTACGAAAGACTTTTCAAACCCGGAAGATTTTTTACCAGGTTTGAGTCAACCGTAAGGTAACCTATTACCCACACCGATTAACCACAGAGGAGAGCGTTTAACCATGTCGGAAAAAACACTGGACTGCCGGGGGTTGGCCTGTCCCAACCCGGTGATCAAAACCAAGGAACTCATCGACCGGGGCGAGTTGCAGCAACTCACCGTGCTGGTGGACAACCCCGCGGCCCAGGAAAACGTCAGCCGCTTCCTCCAGCGCGCCGGTTTCGAGGTCAGCGTGGAGCCCCGGGGAGATGCCGCCGCGGTTACCGGCTCCCGGGCGGAGGCCGGCCCCTGTCAGGTATTCGTCGAGCCACCGGCGGAGGCTCAGCGCAAAATTCTGGTCCTCATGGGCGCCGACCGGTTGGGCCGGGGCGATGATGTCCTGGGGACCAAACTTATCGCCAGTTTCATCGCCACCCTCAAGGAAATGGGGCCGGATCTGTGGTGCGTGGTGATGCTGAATGCCGGGGTGAAGCTGGCCGTGGCCGGCTCCGAGGTCTTGGCCGGTCTTAAGGACCTGGAGCAATCCGGCGTCAGGCTCCTGGTGTGCGGCACCTGCCTCAACCATTTTCAGCTGCTGGAGGCCAAGCAGGTGGGGGAAACCACCAACATGCTGGACATCGTCACCGCCATGCAGCTGGCCGACAAGGTCATCACCCTGACCTGAGGCCGCTTAGTAAGAGTCCGCTGGTTTTCTAGGGTTAGTTATAGGGAATCTTAATAGGCTACCATAAATCCGCCCTAATCCCCCGTTGCAAGGGGAGGGTAAGAGCGCTTAGGGGGCAGGTCACCCCCGTTCTCCTAGGCCATTTATTCTATCCCAAATCACTTGTCACAAAAACCATTGGGCAATTCACCCGAAATGGTTGAAATGTTAAATTTGGCTGCCATACGACGCGACAAGAGAAATTAAGACGTTGATTTTCTTCAGACTTGGATTATAATTTGATTGGGTTTGCATATTGATTGCGCCAAGTTGCCAACCAGCCTTGCCTGAAGAGCAATGCTGATAAGTTATATAATATTCTCTTCATAAGGCTTCTATATCTCATATGATACCCTTGATCCTCCATTGGGTGAATGTCGTCATCCTCGCTAAGTCTCATAATCCATCCATATTGAATCCTGATTTTTTGAGGATAAACGATATCGTTCCCCCTGGTTGGGAAGCTAAGGAGGTATTGACCACCCCTGCATTCGCGACCGTAAGGTATCCCTCGAGTGTGGTTTTCCTACTGGACCAGTCGCGGCTTGAAGTAAAGAAAGAGTGCGATACCTCCTTTCAGGATAATTACGACGTTCACAATTTTGCCGCCCGGTATGTGAAAGTTCTCCCTCATGTCTCATACACCTCTGTGGGGTTAAACTGGCATGTTTCCGTGAAAATAGATAAACCAGAAAAGTTTATCACAGGGAGATTTGTAAGGCCCGAGGCTTGGAAAGGGAGCGGAGCGGAACTGATGCAGTCCTCTGTTAAGCTATCTTTTCAGATTGAAAACGGATTTTGTAATGTAAATTTCTCGCCTGGCAAAGCTAAGATGCCTGAAAGAGAATATTATCCTTCAGTCATAATCAACGTTAATTTTCACTATGACGGACCATTTACGCCTGATCAAATTGATGTAATCCTAAAAGAATGGAACAATAGAGAAGAGTACCTTAAAGAATTATTACCAAAATTGCTTGGAGAAGCTTCCTGAATGGACAATACAGTAAGAAAAGAACAAGATGGAACCGCATATGATTTTTTTCATGCAGATTATTGGTTGCGGCGTGAACGTAGCGGAAAAGTAGATGCTTTTGAACGATATGGAGCTGAGCGATCTAAAGATAAACCACGTCAATTCATGACGTCTGAAATTCTCCCAGCCACAAGAGGGCTTATCGATAAACTACGAATTCCACAAGATCCGAGCGAAGAAAAGGAACAAGATACACTGTTACCAAAGCGTCTTATCGAAGTCGATTTTTTAAGATATCTTGGAATAATTACAAACGAAGTAGGAGCCATTGCGATAGCACGGCTTGCTGGTTTTGGTGACACAGCCAACCGACTGGGGCAGATTCTATTATTTCAAGAAGAATTTGAACCTGATGAACAGCCGCTTGCTTTGTCTTCGCTAAAACAGTTCATACGGTTTCTGTTAGTGCACAGAGGCGTCCAGGAACCGAGCATTGTGGTAACTGATAGAGGAAATGTAAAAGCGATATGGGAATATTCAGAAAAGCAAATCTTCTGGATCGAATTCTATCCTTCTGGTGATGTCCGTTACCTTGCCTTTGTGCCAAATGAGAGGCGGTCAGACGGTGTCGAGCGTACGGCTGGATGGTCAACGGCATCGGATGCTTTTGAGCGAGCTCAAGGCCTTGGTGCAACGGCTTGGATGGTCTTTTGACATCCCTGTCCCTTCCCGATGAACACCACGTTTCACGCTACGTAGGCGCATCCAAGATTTACTCATCTTTTGACGGTCAGCGTAGGATCGAGAGCGGCCTTTTTCTCCCAAGATCGGATTATCCTCTCGGCACCGGACCTGAAAAGTTCGTATCAGTAGATTGGCTGGAACACTTTCAAGGCACTTCCAGGAGGCAACAGCTTGACCAAGTTCGCAACGCTGTACAAGAGCGAGGAAGAATAGTATCCCGCCATGGGGGGTTTGCCGTTGTAAACGTCTTCGACGCAAAGACCGCAGGATTAAATAACAGCCGTACGCTGTGGGTACGTACCACTGGTGAACCAGATGACCCATCGCATAGTGGGATTTATGGATTAACCCCGGAAGATGATATTATCGCTCAAGAAATTGCCCTTAAAGCCATAGTAGAAGATGCGTGGGGTTGAATAGCTTAATGCTATTGCGACCCTGGGGGAAAGGGTAATCAAGAAATTTATGAACATTCTGGAACACTGCTTTTCCACAATTGATAAAACGCTTATTGCCATTGCTCCGAAAATAAGCTATAATTAACTAAATTAATTAGCTAAATGGAGCAATTATTGTGCAACAAGAAAACTTGAGTCTCC
>JAHIKF010000393.1 GCA_018897875.1 Pseudomonadota bacterium
CCCTGCTGGTCACCACCTTCATCATTACCGGGGTGGTGGTAATTACCTCTTATCAATTGCGCCGCATGGTGGATGCGGGTAAGCATGCCAAAGTGGCGCGGATCGACAGATACATCCGCTGGTTATATCCCGTGGCCTACATCGTGGGGATCGGCGGCGTCACCTATCTGTTCGGTTAAATAGTTCTTCCCGAGGCAGGTCTCCTATCGGGGCTGATAATGGGTCGGCCCCAAACGGTTTTCTTAATTTCCTCCACCATACCCGATTATGATCTAAGCCGACTATCTATGGCGGCGAGAAAATTTTGCGGCGGCCTGGCTCAGTCCATTAGGCGTTCATTATTGGCAAAATAATCAGCGGACGCGTTTTCGTTTGTGACTTCTTTCTTTTCTGGCCCATGGGCTCGTGACCTGCCTCCCTTTGATCTTGATGCTCCCCCTAAAGTCGAAACATTTTTAAGGCCATTTTTGTCTAGCCTCAAGCGGCTTTTCCCGGATTCTCTGCATCGACTTCCTTCTTATGTCAATCTGACGCCTCATAATAACTGGGGTAACCTGATCCAGAAATATTTCTAAAGTTTTTCTCCGGAAGGTTCGAAAAGAAGAATACATGGATCACGAAAGCGGTAACGAAGTTGAACCAGACCTCAGAAAAAAGCCGACAAGGACAAAAGGGAGGGGGGTGCAACCAGTCGTTTACTTAAGCGAGCGAGATGGGGAATCTTGTGGATAACTTCAGACCCTAGGAGTGGAATAATCCAGGGGAACAGGTGCCGTCCCTGAGGATAGCTGCCCTTAGGGGAGGAATAGCCGGCGCTTCTGCCTCAAAGAAGAACCAGGGGTCTAGCCAGCCAGGAACAAAATTATCCTGATAGGGCGATGGGACAATGGATAATCCGGCGCCACAGCCGGGCTACCAAGAAAAAGGAGAGTTATGGACAATACCAGCTTTACTCACAACTTAATGCTCACCATCGATCAAATTTCCCAGATAACCGGGATTCGCAAATCCACGCTGCGTTATTGGGAAAAATCCTTTGATGACTTTTTAAAACCCGCCCGCACCCACTCCAACCGGCGGGAGTACAGCATCGAGGACCTGGATCGGATCAAGGCCATCCAGCGCTTGCTGGAGCAAGAACACCTCACGGCTCTCGGGGTACGCATGCGTCTGCAGGAGATCTTTTCCTCCCACGGGAAGAAAGATCGGGGCCGCAAAGCTAAGGACAAGACCCTCCAGAAGAGCCCGTCGGCCTCAGCGTCGGGGCAGGACTCGTCCATCTAGTAGACGAGCCAGGCTTTGGCCGTCGGGAGTAAACCCAAACGCCTCCTGCCAGACCCTGGGGCTTTCCATGCAGAGATAGACGAGCGCCTCCGGAGTCGCCTGGGTCAGCCACTCCCGCATGCGGGCGTACATCTCGACGCGCAGGCTCTTGAAATACCGGAGCTTGCCATCCGGGGCCAAGACCATTTCTTGGGCGGCGATGCGGCTCCTGGGGAAGCGTTGCAGCATGAGCTGACGCAGCGGCGGTAAGAGGCGCAACCCTCCCAGGCTGATCCAGGCGATGGCCTGGGAGGAGACTGCGGCGCCCAGCCGTCCAACGGTGCGCTGGTAAGCCTCTTCCCAGCCCGGAAAATAGATCAGGGGATCGAAATGAAAGGCCACCCGGAATCCCGCCCCCACGGCCTGAGACGCCGCCTTGAGGCGAGATTCCAGGGAAGCGGCAAACTGCTCTTCACCGGAAATAATCTCGGGGGGATTGAGGGACCAGGCGAAAATTACCTGGCGATTGGGGCCCAGGGAGAGAAGATGGAATAACTGCGGCCACTTGCTCTTGATCTCCAGGATGGCCTGCCCCCGGCCGGCAAACCGGGGAATCAGGAGTTTATTGAGACCCATGAGGCCGTCCAGGGCCAGGCTGTCGCCAAATTCCCCGGTACCTAAGCGCCACACCAGGGCTGGATTTTCGGCCCACCGGGCCTCCAGTTCCTCCAGCAAATCCTCCACGTTGACAAATACGGTGATCGCCGGAACGTTGATATAGCCCTGGAGCACACAGTAGGTGCAGTCCATGGGGCAGTTGAGGCCGACCTGGAGCACCTGGTAGCCGCAGCAGATATAGTCCCTGGTCCCGGGGCAGGACCGCCAGAAAGGTCCTTTCTGCACCGCCAGCAGCAAGGTGGTCTTGGCGTCGGAAAGCCAGGCCGCCCGGTCTCGCCCCGAGGTATTCAGGGCCTCCCGGTCCTGGATAACTTCCACCGGCACACCCTTCAGCCGCGCCAGAATCCGCCGGGTCATGGGATAATCCCGGGCTTCCTGCTCTATTAGAATCCTGCGGATGCGGTTTTCCATAATCAGAAAGTAATAATTTGATCTTGCCTTATAACGTTATCCGTTATATATTTTTTTCATGATAAAAAGTTTCAAGGATAAAGAAGCGGAAAGACTCTTTATCCGCGAACCATCAAGGAAATTATCGCCGGAAATGCAGCGAATAGGCTTGCGCAAATTGCGCATGCTCAACCGGGCGCAAACCCTTGATGACCTGAGAATTCCTCCGGGAAACCGCCTGGAAGCTCTCAAGGGAGATCGCCTGGGGCAATATAGTATCAGAATCAACGACCGCTGGCGAATCTGCTTTGTATGGGAACAAGGCGAGGTCTATGAAGTCGAGATAGTTGATTATCATTAGAGGATAAGGATATGCAAACTCAGAGAAAGTTAGCTCCGGTTCATCCTGGGGAAATCTTGCTGGAAGAATTCATGCAGCCATTGGGGCTCAGCCAGACCCGACTAGGCCGTGATCTGGGAGTTTCACCCCGGCGCATCAATGAAATCGTTC
>JAHIKF010000037.1 GCA_018897875.1 Pseudomonadota bacterium
AGGCGGGTGAGGGCATGGTAGAGGGGCTTGGCAGTGAAAAACAGCACCAGCGCCATGAAAATGTTGAGGAGATACGGTTTGATGATGAGATAGGAAAAATAGAGCACCAGCAGGGTGATGACGCCGAAAAAAATCCGGGCGAACCGGGTGTGCAGGCCTTCCTGGATCTCCGGGGCAGGGCAGGGCTCCGCCTGGGGCGGCGCGGCGCCCTGGGGCACGGCGGCGGTGGCCGAGGCTGATTCCGGCTGGTTTTCGGGTCCTGTCATGGCTCACCCGTAATTCGCGATTTCACCCGGAACTATACGTCAAAAAGGGCGATTTGGAAAGTCGAAAAGGAGCCGAATCAATATCTTCTCTCTAATTGTTTAATTTGTGCTAAAATCAAGCTGTTCCAGTATTCATGGGACAGGGGTGATGATGAACCAAAGGTCGGCGCCAATGAACCTTCAGGATCTACAACCACGAGTCCAAGAATTTGGCGCCGCTGAGGCGGCGGTGCTCCTGGTGTACCTGTTCGGCTCCCTTGCCTCGGGCCGGGCCGGTCCCGGAAGCGACTATGACTTGGGGGTTTTGCTGGACCGGCGAGAGGATTCGCCGGCAAGGCGCGCCCGGCTGACCCACGAACTGGTCGTCATTCTGGGGACTTCTGCGGTCGATGTGGTGTTTTTGAACCAGGCGCCGCCGGAGTTGGCTTTTGCCGTGATCCAGGGGCAGTTGATGTATGAGCGGGACCTGGCCACCCGGGTGGAATACGAGGCCTATGTCATGGGCCGGTATTATGATTATTTGCCGTATTTACGGGCGCAGCGCCAGGAAATTCTCTCAGGGGAGGACCATGGGGCCAGAATTCAGCGGTATCGAGAGGCGCTTGGACGAACTGAGCGTACGCTTGGCCAGATTAGAGCCGCTCAAGAGCAAAAGCAAGGCTGAGTTTGACGCCGACCCCTACCTCCGGGACATTGCGGAACGCAACCTAGAGGTCTCGGCCCAGTGCGTCTTAGACATCAGCCACCGCCTCATTTCTCTTGCCGGCGGGCAGCGCCCGCGGGATTACTACGAGGCTATCCTGCGCCTGGGGGAGTTGGGGGTGGTGCCCCCGGAGTTTGCCGCATACCTGGCGCCCCTGGCCGGGTTCCGTAACATTTTGGTGCACGAATACCTCGAAGTGGATTGGCAGGAAGTGTACCGGAACTTGCAGCAGATAAGCGATCTGGCCCAATTCGCCGATCTGGTGCGGGAGTGGCTGCGGCAGCAGACCCCTTAACCGGTAGCACCGGCGTCTCGCCAATGTTTAGAAAGATGGCGCCGGCATCCCTGCCGGTGCAAAGATAAAAAGCACAGGCTGGAAAGCCTGTGCCACCGGTCTTTTCTCTTTTCTTCAGGGTGGGCACTGCCCACCTTTTTTTAATTCTCGTTCCCAAGCTCCAGCTTAATTCTCGTTCCCAAGCTCCAGCTTGGGAACGCCATTATCCGGCAAACCTCCGGTTTGCCACCGCTAGGCTAAGGCGTCCAACTCAATCAGGCCCTTCCCCCCAGCATAATCCCTGGCGCTGGAGTAGACCCAATCTTCCGGCCGCTCCACCACCCCGATGCGGACCGGATTTTGATGCAGATAATTGACCTTCTGATGCAGCATATCTTCAGAGATGATCTGTTGGGGATGAAACCCTTCCTGCCAGACCTGATAAGCGCTCTTGGTCTTGGTAGGCTGCTTAGATAGCGTTTGCCATAAATTCCTTCTCCTTGGCGGTTCTTAAATCCCCCTAAATCCCCCTTTTTCAAAGGGGGACTTTAACAGCAATTCCTTGTAGTTCCCCCCTTTTCTAAAGGGGGGTTAGGGGGGATTAGAATGATGCCGCTATCGGAAAATACTTTTGGCATTCGCTATGATACTGGAATTGGTTCAGGACCCAGGTCTTTTGATCCTGCTCCAACCGGGCGATGAGAAGCTTGGCGGTATAGCTTTTAACATCCCGGATGATATCGGTTAATTTGTCACCGGCCACCACCAGGTGCAGATGGTTGTCCAGGATGGCATAAGCATGGACCTTCAAGCCTTTATGCTGACGGCAAAACCGGAGGGAGTCGATGAGAATGTCAAAATAGGGTTTCCGGGTGAAGAGGGGAATCCATTGGACTACCGTGAAGGTGACGAAGTAAGGGACGCCTGGTTCTCTGATGGTGTAGCGGCTTCTCATGGGACCTGGGGGCTATAAGGTGGCGAAGCAGAGCTTCGCCGGCAAGTAGCGTTCCCAAGCTGGAGCTTGGGAACGAGGTTAAAAGTGTAGGGTGCGCACCGCGCACCGTTTATGAGGAGGGAAGGTCTATTTAGGAATGAAAAAGGTGCGCGGTGCGCACCCTACATAAATGAATCTTTTCAACCGTTACGCAGGGATTCCATCTCCTTGGAGGCTTCCATAAGAAGTGGATCAATTACTATTGAATCCAAAATATCTTTGCTGATGGTTTGAAAATAATCAAAGGCAAGAAATAGATTATCAGATAACCCATGAGTAAAGAAAGCTCCCATTACGATAGTCCCATATCTCTTTACTTCATTAACTAAACCTAAATAATCTTCATCACCGGCAATTAAAATAGCTACATCATAATTATTAAAAAACGAATTAACTAACATTTCCTTTGTTAATGCAATATCAACGCCT
>JAHIKF010000394.1 GCA_018897875.1 Pseudomonadota bacterium
AGTCTCCGGCAGGCAGACATAGGTGCGGATGGCCCGGCGGTTCTCCGGCGGGGTGTTGATCAGGCTCAATTCCCGGAGACCGGTGAGGGATAACTGCAGGGTGCGGGGGATGGGTGTGGCGGTGAGCGTGAGGCAATCCACGGTGCGCCGCCACTCCTTCAGCCTCTCCTTCTGGCGCACCCCGAAACGCTGCTCTTCGTCGACAATGGCCAGTCCCAGGTCCCGGAAGGCGACATCTTTGGACAGCAGCCGATGGGTGCCGATCACGATGTCCACTTTCCCTTGAGCCAGGTCCGCCAGGATGCGTTTCTGCTCCGCCGGCCCCCTAAACCGGCTGAGGGCCCGCACCTCCAGGGGGAAATGGGCCAGGCGGCGCTGGAAGGTGTCGTAGTGCTGTTCCGCCAACACCGTGGTGGGCACCAGGAGCGCCACCTGCTTGCCGTCCATGGCGGCTTTGAAGGCAGCCCGCACCGCCACCTCGGTTTTGCCGTAGCCCACATCCCCGCAAATCAGGCGGTCCATGGGCGCATCCGAGATCATATCCGTCAGCACCTCGGCGATGGCCTGCAGCTGGTCCGGCGTTTCCTCATACTCAAAGGTGGCTTCAAACTCCCGGTAAATCGGGTCCGGCGGCGAGAAGTGGTGACCCGGCAACACCCGGCGCAGGGCATACAGCTCCACCAGTTCCCGGGCGATCTTTTCCACTGCCTTTTTTACCCGGGTCTTGGCCCGCTCCCAGGATTTCCCCCCCAGGCGGGCGACCCGAGGGCTGGCGCCTTCCACCCCCAGGTATTTCTGCACCAAATTCAGGCGGTCCACGGGGAGATAGAGGCGGTCCCCCCCTTGATATTCCAGCTCCAAAAAGTCGTTGACTTCGCTGCCCACCGTGAGCTTGACCAGACCCCGGTAGAGGCCGATGCCGTGGTCCAGATGGACCACGCAATCGCCTTCCGCCAGGTCGGCCAGGGAGGTGAGATCCTGGAGGGGGCGGGCTTCCTTGCGGCGCCGCCCTTCCGGCCGGAAGCCCAGGGCTTCATCCTCGGTGAGAACCACCAACCCTTCCGAGAGCAGCCGAAACCCTCCGGTCAATTCGCCCACGGTTATGGCCACCCGGCCCCCGGGTTCCCAGGTGGGGGCCGGGGAGACTTGCACCTCCAGGCCCTCCTCGGCGAGCAACCGGGCCAGGCGTTCGGCCCGGTGCTTGCTCCGGGACACCAGGAGGACCTGAAACCCGGAGCGGCGCCATTCCTCCAGGCGCTGCGCCAGGGCCGGTATCAGACGGCCGGCCTCGTCCCCGGCCCGGCCCAGTTCCTCGGCCAGGTGATCATTTTTCTCCACCTGGAAGGTGATGTCCCGGTCCTGGTCCGGGTGGGCCCAGGCCAAGAGGGGGCAGAAAATTTGGCTGAAACGGCGGCGCTGTTCCTCCCAGGGGGTTTGGTCCAGCCAGCCCTGGGGTTCGGCGGCCGCGGCTTCTTCCTGCTGGTTAAGCTCCTGCCTCAGGACCAGGGGGTCCCATTCCACCACCACCGTGTCCGGGGGCAGAAAATCCCACAGGGTCTGGGGATGCTCGTAAAACTCCGCCAGATGCCGTTCAATGCGGGGGAACTGCCGGCCCTCGTGGACGTGGTCCCAGAATTCCGGGTCTTGCCGGCGGCTGCGCCGGGCTAGACCGCGCTCTTTGACGGCGTCATCCAGCACCACTTCACTGGCCGGGAGCACCATCAGGTCCTCCAGACTCCCCTGGGACCGCTGGGTGGCAGGGTCGAAGAGACGGATGGACTCCACCTCGTCCCCCCAGAATTCCAGCCGCACCGGCAGGGGATAAAGCGGCGGGAAGAGGTCGATGACCCCTCCCCGGACGCTGAACTCGCCCCGTTCTTCCACCACGGGGCGGCGCTCATACCCCCCCTCCAGTAGGTGTTGGAGAAAAGCCGGCCGCTCCAGGCTTTCTCCCGCCACCACGTAGGCCAACAGGTCCCGGATGCGGGACTCCGGGGGCAGTTTCTGGCGCAGGGCCATGGCCGGGGCTACCATGAACCAGGGCTCCTGCGAAGTCAGGGCCACGGACGCGGCTGCCAGGCGGCCGCAGCTCACGTCGGCGTCAAAACTCAGTTCCTTGAAGGGCAAAATCTCGTGGGCCGGAAAGATGAGCACCCGGTACTCCGGGCCATTGGCCCGGGCATCCTCTTCCCCCAGAAAAAAAGTCAGGTCCTTTAAAATTTGTTCAGAAACCTTGACATTGGGCGTAATGAGGAGAACCGGGCGGTGGATATGCTGAAACAGCCGGGCCAGGATATAAGCCCCGGCCCCGGGAGTGAGGCCCTGGAGATGCGCCTGCCGGGGTTCCCGGGAGAGGGCCACGGCCAGGTGGTGCGCTCCCGCGCTGGTGGATGGTTTGACTGCCACTGGTTAACTATAAACCGGCCGGGGAGATTTTTCAAGAAGTCCCCGGATAGCGGCCGGGGGCGGTACTGTCAAGGACCGAGGCTGGTCCGGGACCTCTGGGCGGTCTCAGGGGAAACCGCACCGGGGCCAGCAGTGTCCGGTTTGGTTTTTGCAAAGAGGGCTGCTCGTTATACGTAGTCCAACAGTTCATAAATTCACTAACGCACTTTTTGCTCCAAGAAGATTACTTCCCCCTCACCCTGACCCTCTCCCCCATTGGGGGAGAGGGGAAAA
>JAHIKF010000395.1 GCA_018897875.1 Pseudomonadota bacterium
ATCCCGGATGGTCCTGATCTGCTTGGGGTTGCCCGGCGCTACCATTAGTCCCTGCTCCCGCCAGGCCAGGTTGACGAGCTTCAGGGGCACCCCCGCCAGGTAGCGGTGATGAAGGGCACGTTGTAGGTGTTGGTCTCGGGGTCCAGCATGTGGCTGCCCCCCAGGTGGGCCCGGCCCTGGCGCAGGGCCATCAGCCCCCCCAGGCTCCCCACGTGCCCGGACGACAGGCGCAGGCGGTGGTCCCGGCGGCGCAGCATCGTGGTCAGGAGGTCAAGGGTGTTGTCATGGCTGCCCAGCACCACCAGGGTGCCGTCAATGTCCGCCGGCGCCACCAGCAGTTCCGCGGCCACCGGCCGGTCCTCCTCCAGGCCCTCGCTCAACTCCGGCACCACCAGCAGCCCGTCGGCCCGCACCAGGGAGGTGATGGTCCCGGCCCCCCGGGGCAGCGGCGTGGCGATGATCTTGTCCCCCACCCGGCCCAGGGTGACCCGGATGAATTCCGTCAGGCCGGGCTTGGACGGCAGATTCTGGGCCGGATACACCGTCAGGGTGGGCCGGGGGGCCAGGCGCTTACCCGCCAGCCCGGCGATGAGCGGCGCCGCGAACTGCTCGAACGACAACACCGCGGACACCGGATAGCCCGGGTTGCCCATGACCGGCTTCTCCGCCACCACCCCCAATACGGTGGGTTTGCCCGGCATCATGGCGACCCCATGCACCAGCACTTCGCCCAGGGAGTCGATGGCCTGGTAGGTGTAATCCTCGGTACCCGCCGAGGACCCGGCGTTGATGAGCACCATATCGGCGGTGGCGATGGCCTCCTTTAGCGCCGCGGCCAGGCCACCCAGGTCGTCACGGACAATGGGCGCCACTGCCGCCACTCCGCCGGCTTCGGCCACCAGGCCCGAGAGGATGGTGGAGTTGAACTCCGGTAGCCTGCCGTCGGGCAAGTCCCGGTCCAACTCCGTCACCGGCACCAGCTCAGTCCCGGTGGGGATGATGGCCACCCTGGGCCGGCGGCGCACCATGACCCGAGTGACCCCCGCGGCCAGCAAAGCCCCCTGGGCCCAGGGCGTAATCTCCACTCCCTCAGCCAGGACCATTTCCCCCCTAACAAGATCTTCGCCCACCCGGCGCACGTGCTGCCAGGGGAAGGTGGGAGCCTCCACCGTGATGGGGTCGGCCTCCGGGTCCGGGACCTGCTCCACCATGATCACCGCATCGGTCCCCGGAACCATGACGTGGCCAGTGTTGATGGGAAAAGCCTCCTGGCCGATGGCCAACTGCCTGGGGCGGTCCGGGGTGGCCCCGAAGGTTGCGGCCGCGGCCACCGCAAAGCCGTCCATGGCCGCCTGGTGGGCCCCGGGCGAGGACCTCTGGGCCATGACCGGCCCCGCGGTCACCCTGCCGGCGGCCGCCGTGACCGGAACCTCCTCGGCCTTAGCCATGGCGTCCGGATCAAACCGGGACAACCAAAGCTCCCGGGCCTCCGCCAACGACTTCATGCTCAGATAAATGCGCCGTTTCATGGTTTGAATCCTCTTACCGCTGTTCCGAAAAGTTTTCTGTTTTCCGTTTTCCGTTTTCCGTGGAACAGCCGCCCCGGCGGTTGTGCTCCGAAAAGTTAAATGTAGGGCGGGCACTGCCCGCCATCATTCCTGTTAAAACCGCCGAGCGAGGCGATGCTCCATTATTATCTTTCGGTTGAGTCGGTAATCAATGATCAATAATCTGAGGTGATTACCCGGGAAGCATTGTATCCCCAAACAGGAGATTAATAAAGGCCTGCTTGTAAGGGGTGATCTCCTTGTCCCGGCGCATGACCAGGGCCAGGTGGTCCGGCTTGAAGTAGTGACCCAGGGGAATGAAGGCTATCCGGCGCGACCTCTCCGGCGGCAGGCCCCGGGCCAGGGTGGCGAAGGCGAGGCCCAGGCCCGTTTCCACATAGCGGGCGCTCAACTCCACGTTGGATGATTCCAGGATGATGCGAAAGGCCAGGCCCAGTTTCCGGAACTGCTTTTCCAGGAGGCGCCGGTGGCCTGATTCGTGGCCCCGGGGCGGCATAATCAGGGGATAGTCGGCGATCTGCCGCCAGGTGACCCGACGAACCCGGGTGAGGCGATGGCCCACCGGGGCCAGCAGGACCGTGTCCACCGGCTGCCAGGCCAAGGCCGCCAGGTCCCGGGGGACCAGGGAGTTTAGGGCCAGGCCGAAATCGATGTCACCGGCTTTTACCAGGGCAAAGACGCCGGCCTGGTCGCGGTCCAGGAGGGTCAACTCCACCTGGGGATACGCCTTGAGATACGTTAGGAGGGTCTCGGGCAACAGGTGATAGAGGGTGGTAAAGGGCGCCGCCAGGCTCAAGGGGCCCTGAGGGCGCCCCTGCAACTGGCGCAACTCGTCGGTGAGCGCCTCCCATTGGGCCAGAAGCCCCTGGGCACAGGCCAGGAGCTTTTCTCCCGCGACCGTGAGCTTGGGGCGGCGCTTGCCCAGGCGCTCCAGGAGCCGGGTCCCCAGCTCGTCCTCCAGGGCCTTGACCTGCTGGCTCAGGGCCGACTGGGTCCGGAAGGTGGCCGCGGCCGCCTTGGTGAAGCTCCCCAGTTTCGCCACCTGGTAAAAGCCCAGAAGCTGCTGCCATTCCATAAGATAGCCTAATTTATACTATAATAATTATTAATTTTACTTATAGATAGATTTATCAGAAGCTCATAAGCAAGGCAAAGAAATTTCTCTCGGAGGTGCAAGATGAAAGACTCCTTACAACCCGGCCTCAAGTTCGAATTCCAGTTTCAAGTGCCGGAAACCAAGACGGTGCCTTATCTCTACCCCGAGTCCCCGGAGTTCCAACTCATGCCCCGGGTGCTGGCCACCGGGTACATGGTGGGGCTGTTCGAATGGGCCTGCATCCAGGCGCTCAACCCCCATCTCGACTGGCCCCGGGAGCAGACCGTGGGCATCCACGTGGACCTGGACCACACCGCCGCCACCCCGCCGGGCCTGGTGGTCACGGTCCGGGGGACCCTGACCCAAGTTGAGGGGCGCAAGCTCACCTTTGCCCTGGAGGCCCACGACGGGGTGGACCGGATCTCCCAGGGCCATCACGTCCGCTTCGTGATCGACGCCGCCAAATTCAACGCCAAGGTTGAGGCCAAGACCCGTCCCGCCGGGGCCGGGGAGGAGTGACCCGCGCCAGGGCCGGGATGAGGACCTGGCCTTCCTGGAACGGCTGGCGGCCACCCTGATGGACGCCTCTGCCCCCTGGGGCAATCCGACGCGGTCCCCTTGCTGATCCCCTTGAAAAATTTCCGCCCGGAAATTGACGCCCACATCCGGGAAAAAAGGTGCCCGCCCGGGGTCTGCCGGATGGGCGAACGTTATAGCGCTTGCCATAAATTCCTTCCAATTGCCGGTTCCTAAATCCCCCTAAATCCCCCTTTTCCAAAGGGGGACTTTATTAGCTATTCCTTATAGTTCCCCCCTTTTCTAAAGGGGGGTTAGGGGGGATTAGAATGATTCCGCTATCGGAAAATACTTTGGGCAAACGCTATAAATCCCACCAGAACCACTCCGGCGGTAACCGGACCCCAAGCGCAGTATTTTTTCGGTCTTCAGCCCCCATGGCTGGGGCCTTTTTTTTCCTTGAGGGGAAAAAATCGGCAATTTTTGCGGCATTCGGCGCGAATCGTAATTAATAAATAAAAATACGCTTTGAATTTACTTAAGCGGCTAATCCCGATTCGAACGGCGGTTTAGCCCAAACAAGGCTCAATCAGGCAAGGAGGAGACCCATGACCAAGGAAAAAGATACCCTGACCACCGCGTTTGGCATTCCCGTGGCCGAGGATCAGAACAGTCTGACCGCCGGGCCCCGGGGTCCGGTGTTGATGCAAGACGCGCACCTGCTGGAGAAGCTGGGACACTTTGACCGGGAGCGCATTCCCGAACGAGTGGTGCACGCCAAGGGCGCCGGCGCCGGCGGTTACTTTGAGGTGACCGCGGACGTCACCCGCTACACCAAGGCGAAATTCCTCTCCCAAGTAGGGAAGCGCACCGAGGTCTTCGCCCGCTTTTCCACCGTGGGCGGCGAAAAGGGCTCCGCCGACGCCGCCCGGGATCCCCGGGGGTTCGCGATCAAATTTTATACCGAAGAAGGCAATTACGATCTGGTGGGCAACAACACCCCGGTATTTTTCATTCGGGACCCCCTGAAATTTCCCGACTTCATCCACACCCAGAAGCGCCATCCGGCCACCAATTGCAAGGACGCCAACATGTTTTGGGACTTTTTGTCCCTGACGCCGGAATCCATCCACCAGGTCACCATTCTCTTCTCCGACCGGGGCACCCCGGCCACCTACCGTAATATGAACGGCTACAGCAGTCACACCTATAAATGGTATAATGCCGCCGGTGACTACGTCTGGGTGCAGTATCATTTCAAGACCGACCAGGGAATCAAGAACCTGTCCCGGCAGGAAGCCGAAGGGCTGAGCGGCTCCGACCCGGACCACGCCACCCGGGACCTCTATGAGGCCATCGCCCGGGGCGACTACCCTTCCTGGACCCTGGAGATGCAAATCCTGACGCCGGAGCAGGCCAAGGATTTTCGCTGGGACATCTTTGACATCACCAAGGTCTGGCCCCACGGCGAGGTGCCGCCCATCAAAGTCGGGAAGCTGGTCTTAAACCGCAACCCGGAGAACTATTTCGCCGAGGTGGAGCAGGCGGCCTTCGGTCCCGGCAACACGGTGCCGGGCATCGCCGTATCCCCGGACAAGATGCTCCAGGCCCGGGTGTTCTCCTATCACGACACCCACCTGCACCGGCTGGGTCCCAACTACCACCTGATCCCGGTGAACTCCCCCAAAGGCGCCAAGGAGAAGAGCTACCAGCGGGACGGCTTCATGCGGGTGGACGCGGGCGGCGGCGGCGGGCCCAACTACTGGCCCAACAGCTTCGGCGGGCCGGCGCCGGACCCCGGGGCGGGCGAGCCTCCCTTTGAGATTGCGGGGCCGGCGGGGCGCCACCCCTATGCCTTTCCCAACGACGATTTCGTCCAACCCGGGGACCTCTACCGGAAGGTCATGACCGAGATGGACCGGGAGCACCTCATCGGCAATATCGTGGATCACCTGGGCCACGCCGTCAAACGTATCCAGATGCGCCAGACCGCCATATTTTTCAAGGCCGACCCGGACTATGGGCGGCGCGTGGCCGCGGGGTTGGGGCTGGATATCGCCGCGGTGGAGCGCCTGGCGGCCATGTCGGCGGAGGAACGCGCCGGGGCTACGCAGCCGGGGACCTTCAACTGAGCGGCACCGGGGGTGCCGCTCCCCGACCTCACCGGGCTTGGCGCAACGCGCCGCGTTAAGGACAATGGTTCATAAACACGGTAACGTATTTCTTAACTCCGTGAAGATCACTTCCCCCTC
>JAHIKF010000396.1 GCA_018897875.1 Pseudomonadota bacterium
CCCTAAAAATGGTCTTGTTGGATACTTGCAAGTCTTGATTTTTGAACTTTCCAATTGGTATCGCTCAATTTAGGTCTAAGTAAGATTTTACAAGGCATTAAAGGGTTCAGCGCTCGGGAAATCAATAAAACCAGGGGCGCCAAAGGCGCCTTATGGCAGGATGAAAGTTTTGATCGTATTGTCAGAGATTATGATGAGTGTTTGGAGAAATGGAATTATATCCGCTTAAATGCAGTCAAGACCGGGTTGTGTCAGGCTCCCGAGGATTACCCTTATCTTTGGGAACCTGGAGAAGCTTTAGAAGATCAGAATGAAAAAAGCACAGCCTGGAAAGGCTGTGCCACCAAAGAAAGTGAATGATCGCATGTCTATAACGGCTGACGCCAGACCAAAACTCATTAAGCTTCTGCTAAGCTTAACGGCTTTTTGCCTGATAATAGTGTCCGGCTGCGCCGTGGGCCCTGATTACCGGCGGCCGGAAACCAAGGTGCCCTCCACCTGGGACGGCCAGAATGCCGTCACCCCGGCCAATCCCAGCCAGACCACGCTCGGTCCGGCGACGTTGGTGGAATGGTGGACCGCCTTTAATGATCCGGCCCTGTCTTCCCTGGTGGACATGGCCGTGCGCGCCAATCTGGATGTGCGCCTGGCCGAAGCGCGCATCCGCCAGGCCCGGGCGACCCGGGGGGTAGTGGGCGCGCCCCTCTGGCCCGGAATCGATGCTTCGGCGCTTTACCAGCGGAGCAAAGGCTCCAGCGAAGTCGGCGGCGGCGGCGCCATCGCTACCGCCGGGGGACTGCGGAACTTGTGGCAGGCCGGTCTCGATGCCACCTGGGAGATAGATATTTTCGGGGGCACGCGGCGCAACGTCGAGGCCGCCACCGCCGATCTCCAGGCCGCAGTGGAGGACCGCCGCGACGTCATGATAACCCTGGTGGGCGACGTGGGGAGCAACTATATCAACCTGCGGGGATTTCAACAGCAGATCGAGATTGCCCGCCGCAACCTTAAAGCGCAAAAGCACAATGCCGCAATCATCCAGAAACGGCATGACGCCGGCTTTGTGGGGGGCCTGGATGTGGCCAATGCCAAGGCCCAGGTAGCCACCACCGAAGCCACGATACCGGTTTTCGAGTCCTCGGCCCGGGCGGCCATCTATAGCCTGGGGGTGCTGCTGGGCCGGGAACCGGCCGCCCTGACGCAAGACCTGGCCCAGGCGGCTCCCATTCCTCCCACCCCGCTGGAAATTCCCGTGGGCCTGCCCTCAGAACTGCTGCGGCGCCGCCCGGACATCCGCCGGGCCGAGGCCCAACTCCATGCCGCTACAGCCCGCATCGGCGTGGCCACCGCCGACCTGTTCCCCAAGTTTAATCTGGCCGGGACTTTTGGCTTGTCAGCCAGTGACGTTGGCAGACTGGATAAATGGAACAGTAATTTCTGGTCCTGGGGTCCCAGCGTCACCTGGCCGATTTTTGCCGGCGGCCGCATTTACTATAATATCAAAGTTCAGGATGCCCTCACGGAGCAAGCGCTGTTGACGTATGAAAAGACCGTGCTCACCGCCTTGAAGGAGGTGGAAACCGCGCTGGTGGCCTATGCCAAGCAACAGGAAACCCGCAAATCCCTGTCCGAGGCCGTGGTGAACAACCGCAAGGCCGTGGACCTCGCCAGCCAGCTTTACCTCGCCGGTAAGTCGGATTTCTTGAACGTCCTCATAGCGCAGCGATCGCTGTTTACGAGCGAAGATGCCCTGGCGCGGAGCACCACCACGGTGGATACCAACCTGATTGCCCTCTACAAGGCGCTGGGCGGAGGCTGGGAAAAGGAGGGGGCGCCGCCTGAAGACAGGAAAGCCGAAAAATAATCCGACCGGGAAAAATATCATCTCCCTAGAGGGCGGCCGTGTCGGTCGCCTTTTCTTTGGTTCCTTCAAGTCTCAGGCCAACCCAAAAAATTGCTGTTTGATGGCACCTTGGAATCAGTCGCTCATGGGCCTTTGCCCCACCCGTAAAAAATGAAAGATGTGTAGGGCGGGCACTGCCCGCCAATTCCTCTGAATAAATGGTGCGTAAGACGCACCCTACGCAAAACCTTTTCAAGGTGGAACCGCCGGGGCAGCTGTTCCACGGGAAACGGAAAACGGAAAACAGAAAACTTTTCAAACAGAGGCAAGCCCGAACCGCGATCGGAGCAGGTCAACCGGAGGGAGCGGGGCTCTTGGGAGGCTGGTTTACCCCCAGACTCTTCACGGTGCCGTCCCGGCTGAAGGTCACGCCCAATGCCCGGGTGGTTTCGCCCAAAGAAGGGGTGACGGCTTTGACCACGGGCACAAACGCGGTGGGCTTAGGGTAGGTGGTTATCCAGGTATAATGCCAGGTTTCCTCTCCCTGGCCGCCATAGGAGGCCGTGATCGGGTAACCCAGGAGGGCCGCGACGTCGGCCCGGGTGGACTTGCCCACCTCGAGCTGGGAGACGCAACCGGCATCGGTAATGGCCTGGGTGCCGGCCGAGACACAGGCGCTGACTACCAGGAGGGTTAAGACGGTCAGAAGTTTAAGCCCTGCGGTCATGGTTTGATCCCGTAATGGTGGCGTCAAAGGTTTGCCGGCCATGCCCCTGGCCCAGTGCCTTAATTTTTATCGGGGGGCCAACCTTGTCGCCAATCCCAATTTTGCTGAAGTGGATAGCCCAGAATGGGCCAAGTATAGGACCAGAAGCATGGTGAGCCATGCTACGCTGGCCCCGATGACGACCTTCTAACGATTGTTCGCCAAGCATCCCTGTCTTAAGCTGTTGGCCGGCAACAATACAGAATATACGGCCAGCACAGACGCCTTCCCCTGGCCCGAACCGGATTGCTTCGAAGAGCGCCAGCGAACCCTGCATGCGTCAGTTGGTAAGCAAGAGCAAATGGAGCATTGCCGGTAAACTCTTCCCCTTCAGGGTGCTCGGATACCCGACGATGATGGTCTGGCTGTAAGTGCTGGGGCCGCTTATCCACTGGGTTACCTGGAAGTTGCCGGGGGACGTGAAGGTATGATAAGGGCTGCGGCTGGTGCTGGTGCTGGTGTCGCCAAAATTCCAGTTCCAGTTGGCCCCGGCGATGGACATGTCGGTAAACCAGACCCACAAGGGGCTGCCGCCGAGCTTAGGCTGCGCCACAAAATAAGCCAGGGGCTTGGTGGGGGAATGGTTCCAAGGGTTACTAAAGGGGAAATCATAGCTTGGGTTATACCCGTGCACCCAATCCAAGGTATCAGCACTGAAGTATATCGTGACATTGCTAATATATACAAGTTCAATAGGACTGGTGGTATTATAGCTGTTACCTCCCACGTAGTCAGGCCACCATTTTCCCAGCTTGGGGTCATAAATATCCCAAGCGACCCCATTAAAGTTGACCCCAGGGAAGGACGAGGGGCTGACATACCTGAAGAGCACCACCCCATCCTTGGTGGTTAGGTTTAAGCCATAAAAAGAAGGCACCCAATAATCTCCATACTGCCAGGCCCCCTTGGCCGGATCATAGGTGGCGTACTTGAACTCGGGATGGGCGGGATCAGACCCGCTGGGCGGCATGCCGGCCACAAAGGCCACCACTCCATCCTTAACCTGCAACTGGGAAACACTAGTAAAAGGCCCCCACCAGGCGTTTTGAAAAGTATTCAGCGCCGGATCAAAGGTAACGCAACTGACGGAATAACTGGCCCCATCCTGGGTGACCCAGGCAATGACGCCGTTATGCTGTTGGAGATTGACGACGGTGATGGTATCCGGGTAATTATGATATGCAGTATACCCTTGTTGCTTCTGGGGATTGTACACGGTGTACGATACCTCATGGCTGGAGTACGAACCAGTGGCCTGGAGGGGAGGGTAATAGCCCCAAGCGGCATGAGATCCAAAAGCCAGCAGCCAACCGAGGATAAAGGCGCCGAAATAAGTCGCCCTGAACTTGTGCATAACCTTCTCCCGTGAAGTACTCCTCCTGACCTGGTTAGACCCGAGATTATCCGGCGGCCTTGGCCACTGCGGTCGAAAAACGGTTTTGGCAACCTTTCTTCGGAGTTTATCCCCGGAAAGCTTTCTTTTTCATAGCCACATTTTATTGTAAACAATTCCGATAGCACAGATTGCGGCATGTGTCAAAGGTTTTTAACACCACCACAGACCACAAGTTGACAGGCAGGTCTGGTTGTGGCATGGTGGACTCGGCAGTAAATAAACCGGGAGGCCGCCCCATGAGGCCGTTCCCTGAGAAGACTGACAGCCCGAGCGTTCCGGTGTCTAAGCACCGGCGGCCCCCCAGGGGTCTTGACTGGGCCCGGGCTGGGCTGTCTGGGGGCGATCCGGCCGGTGAGATCCGCAAAGAAGTTTTGATGGTCAGCCGCGCCCCGGGGCAAGGCGCGGGGGAAGTTTGGGCCTGGCGGCGGCTGCCGCCCGGTACTGAGGCTTGAGGGAGAAAGGCGCGCCATGAGGACTTTTGCCATTGCAAACCAGAAGGGGGGAAGCGGCAAGACCACCACCAGCGTCAATCTGGCGGCGGCCCTGGGGGAGAAAGGCCGGCGGGTGCTGGTCATCGACCTGGACCCGCAACATTCCACCACGTCGTGGTTCGGGATCAAAAACGCCGGCAAGGGAGTGCTGGGGATCTTTGCGGAAAATGGCTCTTTGCTTGAACTGGTGCAGGAGTCGGGGGTGGCCGGGGTGGACCTGGTGCCGTCTTCGTCCTGGCTGGTGGGGGCCGAGAAGATGCTGGCCGGGGAAGTGGGGGCTGAAACCATCCTGCGCCGCAACCTGGACCGCCTGCCGCCGGACCGCTGGGACTACGTGCTGATCGACTGCCCTCCCACCCTGGGGGTGCTCACCGTCAACGCCCTGGTGGCGGTGGCCGAACTCCTGGTGCCGGTGGAGGCCCACGTCATGGCCTTGAGCGGCCTGGCCCAACTGCTCCAGACCGTGGAGGTGGTCCGGGACCGCCTCAACCCGGACCTGAGAGTTTCGGGCATCCTGGCCTGCCGGGTGGATTTTCGCACCCGCCACGCCCGGGAGGTGGTGGAGCAATTGCGCCAGCGGTCCGGGAGCCTGGTTTATCGCACCGTTATCCGGGAGAACATCCGGTTGGCCGAATGCCCCTCTTTCGGCCAGGCCATCACCCAGTACGACGGCAAGAGCGCCGGCGCCGCGGACTATCGGGCCCTGGCCGACGAGATCATCAGCCAAGAAGGGAGTTGAACGATATGGCCAAACGCAGCACCATTGGCGAAAATCCCCTGGATGCAGTCAATCAGGAAAATCCGCTGGATACCCTAGTGCCCGATCGCTCGGCGGTGACCAGAACCGGCCGGGGGCAACCGCCGCCGGAAGTGGACCCCCAGGTGCAGGCGCGCCTGGCCGAACTGGAAGCCGGCCTCAAGACGCTCGTGGCCGAGGTGGCGGGGCTCAAAACCGTGGCGGCGGAAGCGGCCTCCTTGAAGGCCACCATGGCCGGATTGCCGGGCGAACTGGCCGGAGTCCGCCGTGAGGTCGACCAACTCAAGGCTGAGGCCGCGGCCGCCAAGGCTCTCCAGGCCGAAGTGATCCAGTTCAAAGCTGAGCTGGCCCAGCTCCGGGCCAGCGCCGGTCCCGGCGACCTCCCCTTTTGGATGCGGGGCAAGAAAAAATAGGGGGACCGGGCGAAGGCGCTGAAATATCTTTTCTCCCCCCGCGATAACCGGGCGGGTGGGGAGTTTTTCGGGCCCGGCTCCGGGGCCGGAACTGCGCGCCGCATCTCCTTGAGTAATAATTACCACAGAATATGATCAAGACTTTACCGGGCAATCTCGCCATCAAGGCATAATATCCTTAGACACAAGAGGATTCTGGACCCCCGCCACAAAAGGTCAATTTCGCTAGTTAGATCATATCTGGCATTTTTCCGGGTGAGGTGATAAGGGCGTATAGTGGCAAGTGAGCGACACACAGCATCTCCCCCACAATTGCCCTTCCTTTGATTCTCATGCGTTCATATAGGCCACAAAAAAAGGCAGGGCCATTTCCACTCGTTCCCAAGCTCAGCTTGGGAACGAGAAAAAGAATCTCCGCATCTTATGCGGATCAACCTAATTATTGTTAGCTTTTATTGATAGAAGGAGAGAATCTATGAATAAGAAAAAGCTAAAGGTTGCGGTTCTTGCGGTTGTCACGTCCACGTTTCTTGTGGGGTGCATGAACATGCCGACGCAATCATCCCAAATTACCGGATCATACACCTCAGGACTCAGGTATGACAGTTTTGAATGCTCCCGCTTGGCGGTAGAGTTAGACTCTCTGGCAAGGCGAGAGAACCAGTTGGTAATTGCTCAGGAGCAAAGAATCAAAACGAGTCAGATGCAAGCGTTCTGGTGGGGCTTCGGGCAAGGAGATGGAATTGAGGCGTCCGAATTGGCGAATGTGCGAGGCGAGAAAGAAGCAGTTCGCAGCGCGATGGAGGCAAAGGGGTGCCGATAACAGCGCTAACGGCGTTCGGAGTTTGACATCAGAAACGCATTTATCGCCATGTAAGACCCGAACCAATTCCTGCAGCTACTTACACGAAAAAAGAAAGCTAACAAGTCGTTCGTGTGGCACAACTGCCGCGTTCACCCTATCCTTTCCTTTCGCTCCACCACCATGGAATCCTCATGCCCCACGACGGAGTAATCACCGATAAAATACCTGCCCTTTGAGCCTCTTGGTGCGCCAGGCTAAGTTTTTCAACTCGTTCCCAAGGGCCGTAGGGCGGGAAAGCAAAGCGCATCCCGCCTTTTGCATCTGATATCATGCAATCGAGTTGAGAAATCCGCGTCCTCGGATGACAGCGTCCAGATGCAATGCAGGTGGTCGGGCAAAATGACAATGGCCTCGATGGTAAATGGTCGGCGTCGGCGGGCCGCCTTGAACACAGCCCGAAGATTGTCAATGTGTTCGGTCAAGAGTCCGCGGCGTTCCAACAGCGTGACCGTAACAAAGAACGTGCCTCCTGGAACAAAGGCGCGAAGGTATTGCGGCATGATTTTAGTTTAACCAAATTGCTGAAGGCGGGATGCGCTTCGCTTTCCCTCCCTACGGCGACTCAATTCAGGAGATTGGCCGGGGAAAGCCTGCGTCCGAAGCCGCTAGGCGGCGCCCCGGTCTCGGCCTGGGTGGCCCCTGAAGGCCGTTCCTACCCCGCCTGACGCCCCCGGCGGCCCCGTCCGGGTGGCTGTCCTCAGCCTGACTTCTTCACCCAACCGCGGCGGACCGATTTTTTCCTCGTATTTTGCCCCAAATATGTTAATCATTATAATTCGCATAGATTTATTGGACCTGCGGCGAGGGCTGGCAGGGGCCAATTTGAGAGGCATCAGCCTGGCCCGGCGCCGGGCCGAGAAAACGGTTCAGGTAGAGACCTTATGTCAGAGCTTTTGACCGGACAAGCGGGGGAGCGGCGGCTCTTCCTGGGGAATGAGGCCATTGTCCGGGGCGCCCTGGAAGCCGGGGTGGCCCTGGTGACCACCTACCCCGGGACTCCCGCCTCGGAAATCGGCGACCGGTGCTATGAGATATCCCGGCAGACCGACCTCCAGTTCGAATTTTCCACCAACGAAAAGGTGGCCCTGGAAGTGGCGGCGGGGGCCGCGGCCTGCGGCTGGCGGGTGCTGTGCGCCATGAAACACGTGGGCGTCAATGTGGCCGCCGACGCCCTTATGACCCTGGCCTATGTGGGGGTCAAGGGGGGCATGGTGATTGTCAGCGCCGACGACCCATCCCTGTTCTCCAGTCAAAACGAGCAGGACAATCGTTATTACGCCAAGCTGGCGGGACTGCCCATGCTGGAGCCGGCCACCCCCGAGGAAGCCAAAGCCATGACCCTGGCGGCCTTCGCCCTCTCCGAGCAACTCAAGGTCCCGGTGCTGTTGCGCACCACCACCCGGGTGAACCATACCCGGGGCCCCGTGACCCTGGGAGAACTGGCGGCCCGGCCGGGGCCGGGAAGGTTTTATAAGGACCCCTTCCACCAGGTGATGGTGCCGGCGGTGGCCCGTCAGGCCCATGTGCGCCTGCTGGCGGCGCAGGACCAGGCCCGGGCCCTGGCCGAGACTTCCGGCTTCAACGAGATCAGTGGGGCCGGCGCCTGGGGCATCGTCACCAGCGGAGTGGCCGGCACCTATGCGGCAGACGCCCTCACGGAACTGGGCCTGGCCGGAAAAGTCAAGCTGCTCAAGCTGGGATTCACCCACCCCCTGCCCGAGACCTTGCTGGGAGATTTTCTGGCGCAGGTTTCGAAGGTGCTGGTGGTGGAGGAACTGGAGCCGTACCTGGAAGACGGTCTCAAGACCATTGCCCAGGATCGAGGCCTCACGGTGACCATCCGGGGCAAAGGCCCGGGGCTGTTTTCCCGCCTGTACGAGTACCACCCGGGCCTGGTGCGGGAGGTGGTCGCCCGCTTTTTCGACGTGGCCTCGGAGGCGCCGGGCCCGCTGGTTCCTGAGAAGATTCTGGGGCAGCCCTTGCCGGACCGCCCCCCCAATCTCTGCGCCGGGTGCCCTCACCGGGCCATGTATTATGCGGTGAAGATCGCCCTGCAGGATTTGGGGGTGGAAGGGATCTTCCCCACGGACATCGGCTGCTACACCCTGGGGTTGTTGCCGCCCCTGTCCATGGCCGATTTTCTCATCTGCATGGGATCTTCCATCAGCACCGCCGCGGGCATTTCCCGGGCCACGGGCCAGAAGGTGGTGGCCTTCATCGGGGATTCCACCTTTTTCCACTCCGGGCTGCCGGCCCTGGTCAACGCCGTGCACCAGAAACACGACTTTTTGTTGGTCATCCTGGACAACGGCACCACGGCCATGACCGGGCACCAGCCCCATCCCGGGGTCAGCCTGATGCCCCCGGGGTATCCCGGGGAGCACGTGCCTATCCAGCGGGTGGTGAAGGCCCTGGGGGTGGAGCAGCTCTGGGTGGTCAATCCGTTTAAGTATAAAGAAAGCCTGGCGGCCACCAAGGAGGCCCTGACAGCCTCCGGCATCCGGGTGCTGATCTCCGAGGCCCCGTGCCACCTCTACGCCCAGCGGTTGTCCGGCAAGCGGCGGACGGCCCGTTTTCAGGTGACCAAAGGGTGCGGCGAGTGCCGGGACTGCCTGGATAATTTCGGCTGTCCGGCCATGTACCTGGAATCAGGAGAAAAGGGCCAGTTGCAGATCGACCCGGAACTGTGCTCCGGCTGTGCCTTTTGCGTCCAGTGGTGCGAGAACATCCGGCCGGTGGGGGCGGAGTGAGTTAGGAGAGATGAGGCATTTGAGGGGAGGGCCGGGGGATTTTTTGTAAGGGAGCCCCCCCGGCCTCCGTCCAAACTCCCCTCCCA
>JAHIKF010000397.1 GCA_018897875.1 Pseudomonadota bacterium
TCAGGCAGACCCCGGAGCAGATCGTCGCGGCCGCGGTCCAGGAAGATGCGGATGTCATTGCCATGAGCGTACTCTCGGGGGCCCACAACTACCTGTTCCCCCGGGTCATGGAACTGGTGAAGGAAAAAGGCATCACTGATGTCCTGGTGATGGGCGGCGGCATCATTCCCGATGAGGACATCCCGCCCTTGAAGAGTGCCGGCATCGCCGCCATCTTCGGCCCCGGCACCGACACCGGCGACATTATCAGCTTTATCCGGGAAAACGTCCGCAAAAACTGATCCCGGCCCTGGCGTGATTGCCTGGGTGGATGATGCCCACTGCTGGCGCCGTCCACCCAGGGTTTGGGGTCACTGCCGGCTTGTGGAATCGATCATGAGAAAATGTAGGGTGCGCACCGCGCCCCATCATCAATGTTAACCATCCAGTGGCACAGGCCTCCGGCCTGTGGTCATCAGTATTTCGTAGGGGCGGACCCATGTGTCCGCCCTTTTTTTAGGCTTAAATAACTATTGCCAAAAGTCCCTGCCTTTATTTCCCTCTCCCCTTGCGGGAGATGGTCAGGGTGGGGGGATTTTTACTTCCAGGCCGCCTCTCAAGCTCTGCCCATCGCCGGAGTGAGGCCGGTTTTCTCATCCTTGGAGAATAATTGCATATAATGGCAAACTGTACGGAATAGATCCTGTTTTTTCTATTGATTGTGGTGGGTTAGGTGTTGCGTTTTTCTCTCATCATTTCCTTGCAGTCAAGGGGTTTTTGATTTAGCCCTCCTTTCCGGGTTAGAGTTTGGGTAACACATTTGGTTGAGGGCCTGGGGGTGAGATCCTCCCACGCTACTCGAAAAATATTACGATGGGTAAAGAAATTTCATTTTCATATGAGACTTGGTTTTAATCCGCCTAATCTCCCAAAAGCAGATAATTAACCGGGGCCTGGTTCAGGCCCGGGGGGGTGCCGAGAAAGAGCGCGGGGGCGGTACTCTCGCCACCCGACCAGCAAACCAGGCCGCTGTCCGTGAGTTGCAGATCATGCCGGTTGTTAGGGGAATTTTGAATGATGGCGGCGCCGGCCCCTGGAGAATAAAGCGCCAGTTGAGAGAAAACGTAAGTTTGATAGAGAACCTGCCCGCGATAGTTTATGGCGGGCCGACTCGTGTCGTCGGCATAGGTATCGGTGCTGATCTCGGTGTTAGTCCCGCCGCTATAGAGATAGACCCGGCCTGTAGTGTTTATCCAGGCCACCTGGCCCTGGTCGTTCAGGACGAAGGGCAGCGGCAGCGTATTGCTGACATTGCTGCCGATTTTCCGGGAGACGCCGCCGCTGCGCAGCCACAGTTCATAGCCGGTCGGGATCCCCTTGGCCCAGACGATGTCCCCCCGGTTGTTGATCAATGGTCCCCTATTTAGGAAGGCATCGCCGGTCAACTTCTCCGGGGCGCCGCCATGGTAGTAGAAGATTTGCAGATACGTGTCAGATGAGCTCTCCTTGCCGGACCAGACGATTTCATTCCGGTCATTGAGGCAGGGCGGACCGTCAATGCCGCCAGGAGTGTTAATAGAGACCGCCCCGGCAATGCGGGCGACATCCACCCCCGTTTCAAGCCAGATGATGGTCCCCTGGTTATTTATCATGGCGCCAGTATGATCAAGATGATCACTGGCGGCGAAGGTGAGTTGCGTAACCTGGCCGTTACTGTAGAGATAGATATCTGCCTTATGAACAGAGGGCGAAAAAGAGTAGCTTTGCTGCCACACGGCCTGATCATGATTGTTGAAGTCCGCCGCGGCCTGCCCCGTGGTGCTGGAAACGATGGGGGTGCTGCCGCCATTCTTATAAATTTGCAGGGACTTTATCGAAGGGTCCGGAAAGGTCTGGTAATCTACCCGTTGCCACAAGATATGGCCGTTATTTTTCATTTTGCTGATGCCGCCGTATTTATCGGTTATCTGGGTGAATTGATAAGCCGGGGCCGACTGGGCCGGCCAGACCGGTAGGAGAACCGCGGTCAGCGCCAGGACCGTCACCATTGGAAACGCCGCCAATAGAGCTCGAAGTAGCTTCATTTCTCTTTCTCCCGCTTGGATAAATCTCTTCATTCACATTTTCCCGGATAAGGTCGGTCCCGAGGCACCTTGTTCGGCAACCCGGTGGGGCAAGAAGTCCGGGAGCAAAAAGTGTTTAGTCCACATTATCCGAGATTATGCGGCAACCTTGGCTACAGCAGTCAAAAAATGGTTTTGGGGACCTCTCTCCCCGAGTTTAACCCGACAAGTTTCTTCTTTTGTTGCCGATTTTCTCAGGGTGTAAATAATAGCACAAATTTCCATGAATTTGTCAATCCACCAAAGTAATTTTTGTAGAAATTTTGGCAAACCTGCCCCTCAGAACCCGGATACCTCAATGCGGTGGACATTAAGAACCCAGGCCGGCACTGATCGGTAGCGGTGAACCAGAGGGCCGTAGGGCGGGAAAGCGAAGCGCATCCCGCCTTTAACATTTTTCCATCTCTTGAGCGTTTTTCAACTCGTTCCCAAGCTCAGCTTGGGAATGAGAAAAATCACAAAGTGGCTAACTGCTCTATATCAGAACATTTCCAGAAGAAAATTCCCGAGTGCAAGATGTGACTAGGTGCTTTGAAAAACCCGTCATCCTCCTCATAAGCGCTTTATTCCCCTACATTCATAGGGTTATAATGCCCCCATGCTTGCCGGGTCCAAACCGAAACACTTGTGTCCAACCAGGTGGCAAATTGCTCTGCTGAAACCGGTTCGCCGGTGCCGGGATGCGGGACCAAGACTTCTCTCTAAATGTTGCCGCGGAATTTGGGTGGCACGGTACCGGATCTCATGCGACCGCCGGGAGCGACACTACGGAAACCAGGCGGTTGTGTCCCGGCACACCAACGATACGGAAGCGGCACAAAAGCGGCACAAATTCCGCCTAAAAGCCGCAAAAACGGCGTTTCTACATAATAACTTATTGATATTACAATAATACTTTTTTAGTCGGTTTTTTTCTGGGGGAAAATTTCTGGAGGAGAAAGTCTTTTTATGGTAAAATTCACGTCATACGGCCAGGTTAGCAAATCCGGGGGCGATGTTCCACCTTCCTTATCGCTGCGGCCCATACCCCGGCTTTCCTTCTTCCTGGCCTCAATCTTTTCCCCAAGGAGCACTTCCCCGATATGGACTCTTACAAGATACATCTGAGCGAAGCCGAGATGCCCCAGGAGTGGTACAATATCATTCCGGACCTGCCCTCCCCGATGCCGCCTTATCTCCACCCGGCCACTGGGCAAATCATCACCCCGGCCGACCTGGCGGCCATCTTTCCCCCGGCCTTAATCGAGCAGGAAGTGAGCCCGGAGCGTTGGATCCCCATCCCTGACGACGTGTTGCGCATCTATCAGTTGTGGCGGCCCAGCCCCCTGCACCGGGCCCGTAACCTGGAGGCGGCCCTAA
>JAHIKF010000398.1 GCA_018897875.1 Pseudomonadota bacterium
AATTGACGAAAAGGTGATCGACATAATCGTGGACAAATTGGGGGTAGAGCGCTCCGAGGCCACGCCCGAAGCCGTGTTTGTCGATGACCTGGGGGCCGATTCCCTGGACCTGGTGGAATTGATCATGGCCATGGAAGAAGAATTCGGCATGGAAATCGCTGATGAGGACGCGGAAAAACTAAGGACCGTTCAGGATGTCATCAGTTTCATCTCCGCCCGGGCCGGCTGAGCCGGAAATCATCGCCATTGGCTGCGATCACGCCGGCCATGGCCTGAAACGGGAAGTCCTGAAATTATTGCACGAGCTCAAGGCGCCCTATGTGGACCTCGGCTGCGCCAGCCCGGATGAATCGGTGCATTATCCGTTGTTTGGCAAAAAAGTGGTGAAAGCGGTGTTGGCGCGGCCCCACGCCCGGGGTATACTTATATGTGGCACCGGCCTCGGCATGAGTATCATGGCCAACCGCTTCCCCGGCATCCGGGCCGCTCTGTGTCATGATATCTTTAGCGCCATGATGAGCCGCCGCCACAATGACGCCAACCTGCTGGTTATGGGGGGCCGGGTCATCGGCGCCGACCTGGGCAAAGAAATTGTCCGGGTCTGGCTCACCACGCCCTTTGAAGGCGGCCGCCACCAGGAGCGTTTGGATTTACTTGAACAATTGGCCCAAGAGGCCTGATCGGCAGGAGTTTTTACTGGATGGAAGAACTGGCCCGCACTGACCCTGAAATTTTTGCTGTCATCGAACGTGAGCGCCAACGACAGCTGAACAAGTTGGAGATGATCGCCTCCGAAAACTTCGTCAGTGGCGCGGTGCTGCAAGCCCAGGGTTCCATTTTGACCCATAAATACGCCGAGGGCTATCCAGGCCGGCGCTTTTACGGCGGCTGCGAATATGTCGATACCGCGGAAAATCTGGCCCTGAACCGGGTCAAGGAGCTCTTCGGGGCGGCCTACGCCAATGTGCAGCCCCATTCCGGCACCCAGGCCAATATGGCCGTCTATTTTTCCTTCCTCAAGCCCGGTGATACTATTTTGGGAATGGACCTGGCCCACGGTGGCCATTTGAGCCACGGCGCCTCGGTGAATTTTTCCGGACGCCTCTACAACGCCGTAACCTACGGCGTGGATCGCCGCACCGAAGAAATCGACTTTGACGTGGTGGCGGAGTTAGCCCGCCAGCACCGCCCCAAGATGATCGTCGCCGGAGCCAGCGCCTATCCCCGGACCCTGGATTTTGGCCGTTTCGCCGAAATTGCCCGGGAGGTGGGGGCGTATCTCATGGTGGATATGGCCCATATCGCCGGGTTGATCGCCGCCGGGATTCACACCAATCCCTTGCCGGTGGCGGATTTTGTCACCTCCACCACCCACAAGACCCTGCGCGGCCCCCGGGGCGGCCTCATCCTGGCCCAACCCCAATACGGCAAGGCCTTGGACAGCCAGATCTTCCCGGGGATCCAGGGCGGCCCCCTCATGCACATCATCGCCGCCAAGGCAGTGGCCTTCAAGGAAGCCCAGGGGCCTTCTTTCCGGCGCTACCAGGAGCAGACCGTGGCCAACGCCCGGACCCTGGCCCGGGAATTTATCCGCCACGGGTACCGCCTGGTGGCAGGCGGCACCGACACCCATCTCATCCTGCTGGATCTCACTCCCACCGGGCTCACCGGTCGGAAGGCGGAAGAGGCCCTGGATCAGGCCGGCGTCACCGTCAACAAGAATTCCATCCCCTTCGACCAGCGGTCGCCCCGCACCACCAGCGGCATCCGCATCGGCACCCCGGCTTTGACTACCCGGGGCATGAAGGAGCCGGAGATGGAGATCATCGCCGGACTCATCCACCAGGCCCTGTCTGCCACCACGGATGTGCCCCGCCTCCAGCAATTGGAAGCCCAGGTAAAAGAGCTCTGCCGGAGTTATCCGCTGCTGTTTTCCGAGGAATGGCTCCTGGACCAACCGGGGCCGTCCTGCGCCGCCCGCAGTTCCTTCTGAGCTGAGACTGCACAAAAACCGGCGCTTCCCCGGCTGACCTGCTTTGGTGGCACAGGTTTTCAACCTGTGCGCTTTCCCGTCTAACCCCCTCCGGCCCTCTGGCCAATTCTGCCTCATTCCCCTGGCCAGGTAAATTTGCTATTTACGGAGCCTCTTTTTTATAAGAAGATATGCCATGCGCTGTCCCTACTGTCACAGCACCAACAACAAGGTCATCGATTCTCGCACTAGCCGGGAGGCCAACGCTATCCGGCGGCGGCGCGAGTGCCTCCACTGCCAGTGGCGCTTTACCACCTACGAACAGGTGGAGGAAGCTATGCCGCTGGTCGTCAAAAAAGACGGACGCCGGGAACCCTTCCAGCGGTCCAAGCTCTACGAGGGCATTACCAAGGCCTGCGAAAAACGGCCCGTCTCCATCGATACTATTGAGAATTTTCTGGACAGCCTGGAACGGGAGATGCTGGAGTCCGGCCAGCGTGAAATCGCCTCCACCTGGATCGGCGAACGGGTGATGGCTCAGTTGCGCCTGTGGGATGAAGTGGCCTACGTCCGCTTTGCCTCGGTGTACCGTCACTTTACCGACGCCACCGACTTCATGGAAGAGATTCGCCACCTTTTGGCGACGCGGAAAGAAGAGAAAGAGAGAAAATGATTTGAGGAGGTCAAGGGGGAAGACAGTGCCCAGTGGTCTGTGGTCAGTGGTCAGAAAAATAATTGACTGGCTCCTGGCAACTGGCTACTCACGTCCTTCGCCTCCCCTCCAGCCCCCTGTAGGGGCGGACCTGCGTGTCCGCCCCAGGGCGCTCCAAAAACCCAAATCCCCCCTACCCCCCTTTTCCAAAGGGGGGAACTTAGCGGAATTCCAGTGAAAGTCCCCCTTTGAAAAAGGGGGATTTAGGGGCAATG
>JAHIKF010000399.1 GCA_018897875.1 Pseudomonadota bacterium
ACCGTTTTTTACGAGGATTTCCCGCCCCTCGGCTGAGGTGAGAAATGCGAGAAAGGATTTGACCAGGGGGGTGGGCTGGGCTTTGCTAACCGCAATGAAAGTTCTGAAGAGTGGATAGATGCCGGGAGCAAAGTTTGCCTGGCTTGGAAAGTTTGTCTGGCTTGGCATGAAATTATCAAAAGGCAAAGGGGTGAGTTGCCGTCCCTCCGAAATAAGCTGAGCCAGCGTCATCCACCCAATCGCCCCCCTGATTCTCTCCAGAGTATCGCCGTTATCCTGGTCATTGACCGCCACGATCATTCCTTCCCGTGATTGGGCCTTTTGGACCGCCTTATCCATCTCGGGAGACAAACCCCTGATCAGGTGGAGATCGATTTCAACTTCAGGTCTCATGATAAGCCGGATGGGGGTGCCGTCAGGATAACTTGGGATTTCGCCGTTATACAGCGAGGCAATCTGCTTCAGGGTGAAGCTAACCTCGGCGCCCTTATGAGAAGTTACCAACAGGAGGGGCGTCCGGGCATATTCCGCCACCACCAGCCCGTGACCGCGTTCCGCCTCGGTAAGGGGGCGGCTGCTCAACCCCACGTCCAGGGCCCCGGCCATCAGCGCTTTGATGCCGCCGGTGCTGCCGAGGCTGGGGGGGATTAAGACGCGGACCCCGGGATTTTTTTTCTGAAAGGCTGCCGCCACCTGGGTGATGGTTCCAATCGCTGCCCCGGTTCCGCCTATTTTAAGGGTCCCCTGATAATCCGCCGCCAGGACCGCGCTGGCGGTCACAGGTAACTGGAGAGCCGCCAGCAGTAACACCGCCATCAGATGGGTGAGCCGAAGTCTCGCTAAAGGCATAAACAAAAGCCGCCGGTCCCTGGCAATGCCTCTGGCAGTGAAAAGCATGGCTTGATTCCTCCAAGCGCAAGGTTGATGATTTCTGTATCGGCATACAAGACCTGAATATGCAAAATTGTCGAATGCATAATTATCTGAAAACTACCACAAAATATTGTAAAAGCACATTTTTTTTCTATTATTTAAGGCAGATTCGACCAGAGATGACCGGGGTACATTGATTGCTGACTGAGGAATCCCAGGCCGGTGTGAACTACTGGTGGCCTATTATAGTGAAAGCGGTGGCGACCTGGACCTTACCCAGCGCTTCCCCAGACGTGGTCTTGCAGGTACCGAGCGAAGGCCGCCTTACGAGTGCTTTCCAGGTAGAGGGCCAGGTGCGCCTCGTCCTGGGGGTAGTAGCCCGGATAGCCGGTGGGCGCGGCGCCGCCGGGGCAGTGTACCAGGGCCGTGAGCCAGATGGCGGGGATGAGGCGCCACTCCGGTTGGTCTTGTAAGGGACCGGCCACGAACTCTTCCACCGTGGCGATGACCTTGACCGAGGCGGTGACGGCCAGACGCCAGTCGGAGACCCGGGGGATGAGGATGTTGCCCTGGGAGTCGCCCCGGGCGGCGTGAATCAGGGTGACGTCAGGGGTCAGGGCCTGGACCGCCACCAGCTCTTCGCCGGAAAAGGGGTCGGCCATGACCCGGAAGCGGGGATTGACCGCGAGGTAAGCCGACCCCAGGATGCCCCGGACCGGCAGAAACGGCACCCCCATGCCCCCCGCCTGGAGGGCCCGCAGCAGCGCCCCTCAGGGGTACTCCAGGCATAGGAGCCGGCCCGCCTGCACCGCGGCCCGGAAGTTCGGGGCCATGCCGAATTCCTCCAGGCCCACCTGGGCGAAGTGGAGGCGGTCAGCCACCCCGGCGCCCACTGCCAGGTCGACGTTGAGGCCCCCGGTGGGCACGGTGATCAATCCCAGGCCACGGCGGCCCTGGCGGATGATCTCCCGGATCAGGGCCATGGGCGCGGCCCGGGTGTTCCCGCCCAGGGCCACCAGGTCCCCGTCTTGGACCAGCGCCGCCGCGCCTGCCAGGTCAGTCCAGACAGGTGGCATCGCGGTCTCCCGGTATGGGGTGGACCCCCAGGTGGGCCAGCAGGTTCAAAAGGATGCGGGCGGTGGCGCCCCAGACCACCTCCTGGCCGTTTTGCCAGTAGCACACCCGGGTGGTGCGGCCCTGGAAAACGTAGGGGCCGGAGCGCCAGCGTTCCGGAGGGTAGAACTCGTCCACCGGCAGGGTCAGCAGACGCTTGACCTCCCGGGGGCTGGGGTGGAAGTCGTAGGGGTGCGGAATGAGCCCCACAAAGGGGGTGATGTGGTAGCCGGTGATGGTGGCTACCGGGGGGAGGGTTCCCAGCACCTCCACCGCCCCGGGCGCCAGGCCGATCTCCTCTTGGGTTTCCCTCAGGGCCGTGGCCAGGAGGTGGGCGTCCTCCGGGTCCCGGACCCCGCCCGGAAAGGCGATCTGGCCCCGGTGATCCTTCACCAGGAGGGTGCGTTGGATGAACAGCACCCGGAACTGCTCTTCGGCCACGAACAGGGGCACCAGCACCCCGGCGGCTACCAGGTCCGGGGCCGGGGCCGGCGGGGAGGGCTCCAGGGGCAAAAGTTCCTTGAGGCGGGCCAGGATTGAGGCGACCATAATTCCTTTTACCACGGCCCCGGGGTTCTGGCAACCGCCCGGCCCCGGGAAATACCGGCGCCGATTATGGGCGAGCCGGCTTTGCCGGGGCCGTCGCGTCCTCAGGCCGGACCTGGCTAAACCATCATGGCCGTTTTGGGCCACCCCCAATCACGAAATTCCTTGTAGGGGCGGTTCGCGAACCGCTCCTACGGGCAGCAGTGTCCGGTTTGGTTTTTGCAAAGAAGGATGATCGTTATACGTGTCCAACAGTTCAAAAATTCGCTAACGCACTTTATGCTCCGAGAAGATTACTTCCCCCTCACCCTGACCCTCTCCCCCATTGGGGGAGAGGGAAAAAAGTGGAACCGATTTTGGCCTTATGGTTACTGAACCCGGCGGCATCAGCTACTCCCTCT
>JAHIKF010000400.1 GCA_018897875.1 Pseudomonadota bacterium
GTCTCTCCCCGGTTCGCCGCCGCCGACAATTTTTCCGATAACCGAGCGCCGGTGCAGATAGAAGACAAATGGGGCTTCATCGATGCCAGCGGGGCACTGGTGGTTTCCCATCAGTACGTGGAAGTGGGCCCCTTCGCTGAGGGTCTCGCGGCAGTGCGACGGGAAGGGGATGGGGGTAAATGGGGTTTTATCGACCCGGCGGGCAGGTTCGTCATCGAACCCCAATTTGATCGGGCCGACCGCTTCGACGCAGGGTTGGCCCCGGTAAAGGATACGACGGGAGAATGGGGTTTGGTGGACCGGACCGGCAAGATGGTGGTCAAGGTCAAGGCTGATGGGGTGGGCCCCTTCTCCGAAGGCCTGGCCGCTATCAAGGTCGATGAGAAGTATGGGTACATCGACCGCTCGGGCCGGATGGTCATCCCGCCTAAATACGACCTGGCCCTTCCCTTCTTGGACGGTCTGGCTGCAGTCTTGCTGAAACTTGAGCGGCCTATAGCCTTGTTCACCGACTTTTATTGGATACAGGCCAAATGGGGTTTTATCGATAAAACCGGGAAGATGGTCATTGCCCTACAGTTTGCCGGGGACTTGGAGGGAAAAGGAGACTCCCCGCCCTGCTTTTCCGGGGGCCTGGCCCGGGTGAAGATTCCCCGGCAGTGGGGTTTTATCGACAAGTCCGGTAGCATGGTCATTTCACCCCGGTTTGATTATGCAGAAGACTTCGAAGGTGGGAGCGCCAGTGTCGTCATCAATGGTCTCGAAGGGCTTATTGACCGGTCGGGAACCCTCATTATCCCGCCACAATATGTGGGGGTCAATAGGTTCAAAGAAGGCAGGGCCCTGGTCAGACAGGGTTCCATAGGCAGTGGCTTCCTGGACCGGAGCGGCAAGCTGGTCATTCCCTTTAAATTCCACGAAGTGAGAAGCTTCTCGGACGGGCTGGCCCCCGCCAGCGTGCTCACCAAAGGGGGTCACAGGAAATGGGGTTTTCTGGACCGGCAAGGCCGGTGGGCCATACCTCCTGTCTTTGATTATGCCGAATCTTTTTCCCAGGGTTTCGCCGGAGTGAGAAAAGGGGAGAAAAGCGGCTTCATCAACCGCACCGGGAAAATGGTCTTCGGGCCTTTTGATCAGGTGGAGAGTTTTGCGGAAGGGTTAGCCGCGGTGAAGGTCGGAGAACGTTGGGGATATATTGACCGGAGGGGCAAGATCGTTATTTCCCCCAGGTTCGAGTTGGCTGGGGACTTCTTTGCCGAAGGCCGGGCCAAAATCTCCGAGGGTGGCAAATACGGCTATATCGACCGCACCGGGAAAATGGTCATTCCTCCGCAGTTCGAATTAGCCGAGCAATATTCCGAGGGTCTGGCCTTGGTAATGTCAGATGATATTAAGTTCGCTTTTATCAACCGGGCGGGAAAAACCGTGATTCCACCCCCCGATTTTAAGCCGGTGGATTTTGGTGGTCCGGAAGGACCGCTCTCGAAATTCTCCGGCGGCCTGGCCCCGGCGAAGATTGGCGAGAAATGCGGCTATGTGGACCGGAAAGGGAACCTGGTCATCCAACCCCGATTCTTAAACGCCAGAAATTTCTCCGAAGGTCTGGCAGCGGTAGAGGTGTGTTCCGGGTGGGGTTACATTGACCGCAGCGGCAAATTGGTGTGGCAGACCATAATCCCTTGTGACCGCTGGGGTGAGCCACTCGAAAAGTGACATTTTTCAACAGACCAAACTTGAGGATGGGGATGGGAAAATGCAGAGAGCGACTTGCTGGTTGACCCTGCTGTTGTGGGCAGTTCTGCTTTTCGGCGCGTCAGCATTGGCCGCCGAGGAATCCGGACATCTCTACCTGATCAAGGAAAAAAGCCATTACGGCTATATCGACCGGACCGGCCAGGTAGTCGTCCCGCCCCGGTTCACCACCGCCTGGGATTTTTCTGAAGGACGGGCGGGGGTGAAGATCAAGGACAAGTTCGGTTTCATCGATGTCACCGGCAAGGTGGTCATCCCACCTCAATTCGACCAGGTGGCGTATTTCTTCGATGGTCTGGCTCGGGTGGAAATCGGCAAGAAATCGGGCTTTGTGGACCTCAACGGAAAGATGGTTATCTCCCCCCGGTTCACTGGCGCGGGAAATTTTCATGAAGGCCTGGCCTGGTTCGAGGAGGGTGAAACCTACCGCTATATTGACCAACAGGGCACCCCGGCCTTTCCCCTCACGTCCGAGATTCCGGGAAATTTCGCTGAAGGGGTGGTCCGCATCTGCCGGGGCGGCCGGTACGGCTATGCCGACAAGTCCGGCAAGATCGTCCTGGAGCCCCGGTTTCTGGAGGCCAGCCAGTTCACGGACGGATTGGGCCGGGTGCACATCGATCGCCAAACCTGGGGTTTTGCGGACCGGACCGGCAAGATCGTCATCAGACTCAAGGCCGACATGGCGGGCCAGTTTGCCGAAGGCCGGGCCCCGGTGAAGGTCGGTGGCAAATGGGGGTATATCGATAAAACCGGCCACATGGTCATTACCCCTCAATTCGACGATGCCCTCCCCTTTTCCGAAGGTCTGGGGGTTGTGGTCAAGGACGAGAAGAGGGGGTTTGTGGACCAGACCGGCAAACTGGCTATCCCCCTCCAATTCGGCCTGGCCAACGCCTTTTCCGAGGGCCTGGCGGCGGTGTGGCTGGAGGGGAAATGGGGCATCATCGACCACACCGGAAAGATGGTTATCCCGCCCCAATACGCCATTTTCCCTGGGGGCGGCCTGCCGCCCCGGTTTGTTGGCGGTCTGGCTAAGGTGGAAATTCCTAGCCAGTGGGGCTTCATCGATAAGACCGGCAAGACGGTCATTCCGCTTCGTTTTTCCTCGGCCCTGGAATTTTCCGAAGGCCTGGCCCCGGTGATGATTAAAGGCGATTACGGGTTTGTCGACCGCGCCGGCGCTGTGGTCATTCCGCCCCGCTTTTCCCAGGTCGGGCGCTTTCAGGAGGGGTTGGCCCCGGTGAAGCAAAAAGGCAAATTCGGCTTTGTGGACCGGCAGGGGCGCCTGGCGATTCCCGCCAAATTTGGCTTGGTGGAACATTTCTCTGAGGGCCTGGCCGCGGCCACGGAAGGAGACAAATGGGGCTACCTGGACCAGCAGGGCCGCTGGGCCCTGCCCCCTACCTTTGACCGGGCCGAATCTTTTTCCCAGGGGTTTGCCTGGGTGCGAGCCGGAAAGAAGACGAGGTTTATCGATAAGACCGGCAAGATGGTTTTTCAGCCTTTCGAAGCGGCGGGAGATTTTCGGGAAGGCCTGGCCCCGGTCATGGTGGAAGGGAAGTTCGGCTTTGCCGACCAAACCGGGAAGCTCATCATTCCCGCGAGTTTCTCCGAAGCCCGCAACTTCGCCGAAGGCCTGGCGCCGGTGGGGGTGGGGCGGAAAACCGGCTACATAGATAAGACCGGTAAATTTGTCTGGCAGGCCAAAGAGTAGGCACTGGCATTTGAGCCCACTATTTCTGCTTACAAAAAGCCAGGGAGACCAGAAATGAGAAATATGCTTCCGAGGAATGACTGCAGAGGTTTCGCCTGCCTCCGGCTGGGTCGCATACTGCTTTGCGCGGCGGCGGCGATGCTGGTGGGCCACGTTCCCGGCGAGTCACAGGGGCCACCGCCTTCGGCGAAAACCAATCAAGAGGCCCAGGTGTTATATCCGGAGGCGCCGCCTTACGGTTATTATGTTTTGCATACCATCGGCAGAAAGCCGGACTCACCGTTGCGGGTTGTTAAGGTCTCGGAGAAGCGCAACAAAATCATTGATGATGAAGAGTGGTGGGTGGGCAACCGATTGGCGCCGATTACCTACCAGATGCCGACCCCGTTTATGCAGATTACGGGTGATCTGCCGCCGGTGATACCCCTGGAGTTTCGGGGCCAGCGCGTCGTCAAGGTGATTCGAAGCAATCCCCTCCTGGCGATTTATGGCCAGAACTTCGTGGATGGACGTTACCTTTTAGCAATTGATCCGACTAGCGGTAAGATCAAGGTTGCCTTCGACTTTTCGGCGTTTCAATGGCCCCATGAGTTTGATCGGGCAGAGAGAATGTTTATAAAAATGGCAACGACCTGGGCCTATTTGGAGGACGGCATATTGTATGTGGAGCACACCCATAACACTTACGCCCGTTCCTCCAAGGGTTACAATGCCTATATATCTGCCCTCGATACCCGGACCGGAATGTTGCTCTGGCGCTCAAAGGCTCTGGTGAGCAACGCCCGTAACTTCCTGGTAAAGGACGGGGCAATTATCACGGGATACGGGTTTACAGCCGAGCCAGATTTTCTTTACGTGCTTAACCAAGCGGACGGGAGAATTTTGCAGAAGGTACCGCTGAAGAGCGCCCCGGAATATTTCGTGGAGAAAGATAACAAGCTATTCGTTCGAACTTACCACACAGATTACGTCTTCCGCTTCAAAAAGTAATGCCTGGGTGAGCGGGTTAAGAGGTGGGCGCCAATGTTTTCGGGCAATGCTTTAGGTCGGCACCGACAAGGAGTTGGTCATGAAGAAGATATTCTTGGTTGCTTTGGGCCTCATGCTGGTTGTGGCAGGCGCGCCCGGCCCGGCGCCGGCCGCCGGGGTTAACCCCATAGTGGCCCAAGGCTGGCTGCTGAGCGGCTTTTCCCAGGGGAAGTGACTATCTGCCGAGGATACGGCCAAAGCGCTTAAGGGGGGAGAAACCTATCAGCTATGCACTCTGACCCGACCCCTGGGAAAGGTGCAGGGCAGCAAACCGAAACACAACCCGTCGATAGAGGTGGGCCCGGAGTTCGGCATCACCTTCACGCCCGCTCCTAAGGGCCGGGAACCGGTGGTGGCGGTGGGCGGAACCTGGAACGCCATGCCCCGACAGCCGCGTCTCCTGACGGAAAATCTCCAACCTTATATTACCGCCGCGGCCGAAATCCTCAAAAGCAAGGGCATCACCAACCCCCAGGTGAAACTCACCCAAGTCGTCGAGATTGACCTGGACGGCGACGGCGTCAATGAAGTGCTGGTCTGCGCCCGCCGGTTCACCATGGCGCATCTCTACGATGCCCTGAACGACGGCGATTATTCCATGGTCTTTCTTCATCTACCGGTCGGGGAGAAGATGCGCAACATCCTGATTGAGGGACAATTTCAGGCCCCATCCCGCCCCAAGAGTTCAATGGCCCGGACTAGGCAAGTGATAGGCTTGGTGGACGCCGATGGCGACGGGGTGATGGAAATTGTGGTGAATTGTGCTTATTACGAAGGGGGGGGAACGGAGCTTTATCAACTCAGGGGAGATAAGGTGGATGTAGATCTGGTGTTGTACGAGGACTGGGGGCTTTAGGGGCCCAAAAACTGAATCCTCAGCGCTTTAGACGACTCGGCCCGGGACTCTCCCCGGGAGCTAAGCTCTGGCGCTGCTCCTCGAGGCAAGAGGACTAAAAGAGGGAGTGAAACTTGAAAATCTCCAATAAGGTTATTTTGGTCCTGACCATGGTCGCTTTGGGCCTCCTGTCTTGCCCGGGGAATGGGATGGCACAGGCTATCATCCCGGTCGTGGATTTGGGAGATCATGTTTGGGCACATGAGATTGAGGAGGGCTGCCTGCTGGGGGGGAAGATGAATGACCGGTGGCTCAAGCCCAAGGAAATGGCTGAATTGCTTCAAGGCGGAGAGACATACCGGCTCTATACCCTGACCCGGTTTATCGGGAACGCCAGTGGCAGTAAGCCGGAAAAATCCGGAAAGCCCGGGGGGTCGCCAGAGTATGTCGTGCAGATGGCGCCCTTACCGGTTCCCCAGAAGGAGATTATAGCCATCGGCGGCCAGTGGGATGCCCTGCCCCGGGTGCCCCGGCGCACTAACCCCGACCAGGTAGTCTATAAAGAGGCAGTGGCTGAGGTGCTCAAAAAGAAGGGGTTGAAAAATCCCAAGATCAAGATCACCCAGGTGGTCCGCATTGACTTGGACGGCGATGGCGTGGAAGAGGTACTGATCACCGCCGACACTTATGGAGATAAGCTCTACCGCCATTTGCAGAAAAGGGGCAGTTATTCCCTGGTGCTGCTCCGCAAGGTGATCAACGGCAAGGTGGAGACCCTGGTCATTGAGGAAGACTATTTTCCTTCACCCCGTGAGTATGGCGTGCCCTATAGATACTGGGTGGGGGCCGTCCTGGATGTGGATGGCGACGGCGTCATGGAAATCGTCTTGCATGCCATGTATTACGAAGGCGGGTGGACCAGCGTCTACCGGGTCGAGGGGAACAAAGTGGAGCAGGTGCTGGTGGCTGGTTGGGGCGTCTGATCAAGGCCTCAGGGGTGGAGACCGGTTGGACGCCGTTAACCGCGCCGGCAAGATCATTTTTACTTCACCTTCGGGTTTGCCGGGGCAATTTCGGGGTGGCCCGGCCCATTTCCAGAACAAGCAGAGCGGTTGCCTCGACCGAACCGGCAAGCGGATTTGGGTGGACACGGATTGACCATCCCTATGGGAAAATTTGGTAATAAACAGTTAAATTAGCCGTTGCCTTACCCATGAAAAATATTTTATGTCTCAAGGGACGGTAAGTTATGAGCCTCACCGGAACTTTGGCACGCCTTCTGATACTGACTGTTTTGCTGGTCTTGGCCTTTCCTTGGGGAAGCAGGTCTGGAGAGAAGGGGTCCACCGCCCTATTCCCAATCTGCAAGGAAGAAAAGTGGGGGTTTATTGACCAGACGGGGAAAATTATTATCTACCCCAAATTTGATGCAGTTTACGACTTTAAAGAAGGACTCGCACCGGTGCGGAAAGGCCACAAGTGGGGCTATATCGACCGCTCTGGTAAGTTGGCCATACCCCTCCAGTTTGAGGAGGTTTATGGCTTGGCTAAAGGCCTGATCCTGGCCAGGAAGGGTAATAAATGGGGCTTTTTTGACTGCACCGGCAAGATGCTCCACCAGCCACGCTTCGATAAGATTTACCGGTTTTCCGGCAAGCTGGCCCGGGTCGAGATAGGCTACGAAGGAGGTGTGGTCGACCGCACCGGCCAAATCGTCCTCAAACTCCAGGACCAGGACTACTGCCCTTTGTCTTTTTCCGAAGGGCTGGCCCTGTTCAGCATGGGCGGCAAGTACGGCTTTCTCAGCCCAAACGGGAAAATCGTCATACCACCCCAGTTTGAAGACGCGCTGGACTTCTCCGAAGGGCTGGTGGCGGTAAAGTTGTCTGGACAGTGGGGCTTCATCGACCAGACTGGGGCAATGACCATTCCCCCGCAATTTACCCTCGACAAGGCAGGGGAATCGGTATTGGGCTTTGCCGGCGGATTGGCCCGAGTAGGTGCTGGTAACCGGTGGGGCTACATCGACCGGACCGGCAGGCTGGTCTGGCGATCTCCAGAGAGGGAATGAATTCTAAAGGCCTCCTGTCCTAAGGCAGAATATTTAACAGGTTGCCGGATGCGAAACTTTGAGGTGCTCCATGATTAAGCAAGCGATTTGGGCCTTGCTGGGGCTGCTTCTCCTGATCTCAGCCGCCGCTGCGGCGGCAGGAGCAGAAGCCTCCAAGACCTTATTTGTCATTCAACAGGGGGGGGAAGGCCGGCTACATGGACCGGACCGGGAAGGTTGTCATTCCGCCCAAGTTCGACGTAGCCTGGGGTTTTCGGGAGGGTCTGGCCGCGGTGAAGGAAGGAGGAAAGTGGGGAGTCATCGACCAGCAGGGGGAAACCATAGTATCACCACAATTTGAAAAAGTGAGGCATTACTCCGAGGGCTTGGCCCTGGTAAAGACCAAGGAAATGTATGGCTTCATCGACCGTCGGGGGAAAAACGTCATTCCAACGCAGTTTACATGGGCCTATTCCTTTGCCGAAGGTCTGGCCCCGGTGAAGGTCGAAGGCAGGTGCGGTTTTATTGATCGGAAAGGCGCCATGATTCTCCCGCTTAGGTATGAGTCGGCCCAAGGATTCTCTGAAGGGCTGGCCCCGGTAAAGGTGGACGGCAAGTGGGGGGTTATCGACAAAAGCGGGAAGCTGGTCATTACCCCCCGCTTCGCCGGTGTGGGGCCATTCCGCCAGGGCATGGCTTGGGTACGCCTGGGGAATAATTAGAGAAGAGAAGATGAGCTTTATCAACCGGCAAGGCAAGCTGATCATCCCGCTCATGGAACCCATTGAGGGCGTCATAGTTTCCGAAGGTTTGTTGGTGGCGCCAGACCACCACCGCCGTAACTGGGGGTACCGTGACGCCACGGGGAAATGGGTCATACCACCTCGGTTCACATTCGCCCTTCCCTTTTCGGAAGGGCTGGCAGCGGTTCAAGATGGGAAGGTTGGCAAGTACGGCTTCATCGACAAGACCGGGAAGATGGTGATTCCACCGCGCTATGATTGCGTGGATGAGTTCTCTGGTCCTGGTTTTTCTGAAGGGCTGGTTCCCGTTGAAGTCAAGGAAAAATGGGGCTATATCAATAAAACGGGGAAGATGGTCATTGCCGCAAACTTCGACCAGGCCGAGTCGTTCCGAGACGGACTGGCTTTTGTGCACCAAGGTGGAATCGGTGGCTACATCGACCACACTGGCAAGTTCGTCTGGAAATCAGAAATTGAAATATCTAAATGAGCCGGCAAACAAGCGGACGGCAGCAACCCTGGACTGGAATGAAGTCCTTTGATGGCCGCACTCTAATTCGCTCTATTAATGAAGTCATATTATTCATATGGAGCCCATATGCTTGAGACCATTAACCATGGAGTGCTCTATGATTAAGAGAGCGGTGCTGGCCGTGGTTGGGCTGCTTCTCCTAACACTCATTGGATCTGAGGCCGCAGGGGGAGACAAGGACGCACCCTTATTTATCATTAACCAAGGCGGCAAGGCTGGCTATATGGACCGGACCGGCAAGATTGTCATACCGCCCCGATTCGACGGCGTCACCGGTTTCCGGGAGGGTCTGGCCTCGGTGAAGGTGGGGGAAAAGTGGGGGGTTATCGACCAGCAGGGAAAAATGGTGGTGCCGCCTCAGTTCGATGAAGTGAAGTCTTTCTTCGAAGGGATGGCCCTGGCACGGTTCCAGAAAAAGTATGGTTTTATTGATCGTAACGGCAAGATCGTCATTCAGCCGCAGTTCAGATTGGCCGGCTACTTTGCCGAAGGGTTGGCCTGGGTTGAAGTGGATGACAAGTGCGGTTATATCGACCCGAGCGGCACCATGGTCCTCCCGCCGAAGTATGAGGCCGCCCGTAGTTTTTCGGAAGGGCTGGCCCCGGTGAAGACAAACGGAAAGTGGGGGTACATCGACAAGAGCGGGAAGCTGGTCATTGCTCCACGCTTCGACAGCGCCAGCCCGTTCCGCCAGGGCCTGGCTGAAATAGGAATAGGCGGTCAACTGGATGTAAAATTCGGGTTCATCAACCGGCAGGGCACCCTGATCATCCCGCTCCAGCCCTTCGGAGAGGTCTTTTTTTCTGAAGGATTATTGGCCGTGCCGGACGACCTTGGCAAATGGGGCTTCCGGGACGCCACGGGAAAATGGGTCATCCCTCCCCGGTTCGATGCGGCCTGCTGCTTTTATGAAGGGTTGGCCTTTGTGGCGGTCAAAGAAAAGTACGGCTTTATCGACAAGACCGGGAAGCTGGTGATTCCCTTGCGTTATGAAGGCGTTGAGAAGGGCTTCTCAGAAGGGCTGGCTGCGGTTGAAGTTCAGGGAAAATGGGGCTATATCGACAAGCAGGGCAAGATGGTCATCCCGCCGAAATTCGACAGGCCCTGGCCTTTCAAAGGCGGGTTGGCGGAGGTAATCCAGGGGGAAACCGAGGGCTACATCGACCGTAACGGCAAGTTTATCTGGCCGCCGGGGCAGCTTCAGGAACCACCAAGCCCTCCACCGGGGGAACTCCAGCCCTCACCAATTAAACCGCCGCAGAAAAAGGAAAAGCTGACCTATGAAGACCGGCAGGCCTGGAAAAAGATTTTGCAATGGCCGAATCACTGTAGCCCAGACCCAGCGGATCTGGGCCGTCCCGATGCCGGTCTCCCTCATGAAAATCCTTCTGGGTTGCGCTTCTGGCAACTGGAGCCCAAGAAATATCTGGTGGAAGTGAAATGTTGGGTCGAGCCCTATAACGACCTGCAGCTCTATCTGTTCTATGATGAAACCACTGAGCCGCCCACTTCCCGGCTATTGCAATTCGAGCGGTATGACCCAGGGGCCAAAATTATCGTGGGGGAACCGGACACAGAGCTATCGGGGTATCCGGAATTCCATCCCCAGAAAAGGGAGCTGACTTTATGGACCAGGCCGCCAGGTTTAGGGGAGTGGGACACGTGGACCAAGTACAGGATTACTGAGGACAAGGGAGTCTTCCTGGAGGTCCGGGCCAAAGCCCCTGATGACAACGGGAAGTATAAAGGGATACCTCAGGACCCTGCAACTTACCCCATCGTTGTCCGCCCACCAATTAAGGCGCATCTTGGCAAACAGGATACCTATATAGATTCTGGTACGGTTCAAGGGGGCGAACTTACCGCCGATGGAATAGATCTGTTCAGCATCAGTTTCGCCAAACACGATACCTTTGAAAGACTGGTTTTTGACCTCCATCAGTGGAATATGAAGGGCAACCCGCCTGCCGTTAGACCCAGTTTTTTTTTAGTTGCTTATGAACAGTACCCTTACCGCCTGGTTTTTGAGATTGAAGGGATCCGCATGGTGAATGCAACTTTCCCTAACTTTGCCGGTAGCAACTATATCAATAACTTGCATGTTGCGGGTAGTTTGGGTGATTCAGGGGTGAAGTATGCGTTAACATTAAAAAAGCCAATAGAATTTGAAATTTATGAACTACATCAGCCGGCCAGAATTGTGGTAGACATAAAAGGATCAAAAATAAAGAGAGAGAAGTTGCCTGCAGTCTATTCATTAAGAACACAATCTTTGCAATCGAAATCAGTGATTTCTATACAAGAAATTCTAACAGGTATGTTCAGAGAATCAAGAATTCTACAATCTCGAAACAAAAAATATCTTGTTGAAGAAGGATACTATAAGACGAAACAGGATGCCTTAACAAGGAAGAAATATTTGGTCAAGAACTTGAAAGAACTGAAAGAAATAGATAAAGGAGTAATTTTATTTATTGAGAAAAGGGAAGTGAATGAAATTCCTAAGGTAATTCATAAATGACTGGTATATCCGGCGAGGCGGGATGAGGGTGCCAACTATCGCTGGCGAAGAGGCTTTTGTTTAGCCGGCGGCAGTGATCGATGGAGAGGTGGTCAAATATTATACTATCATTCCCGGCTTCAAGAATAAATTTTCCCGTACCATCGAAAAGTGGCGGGAGTGGTTTCAGAAGAAAAAAGTATTAAGCATCAGTCAACCAGGGAGAGGGATTTTGTGGAAAGCGTTGGCAATCATCTCGATGTGTCTGATGCTGGTGGGCATGACCATGTTCGGTCAGGTGGAGAAAGGTCCACCCCCCGACCTTTTGCCGGTCTATGTGAAAGGCAAGGCGGGGTTTATCAACCGGCAAGGGAAAATGGTCATCCCACCAAAGTTCGATGGCGTCAGGCATTTCCATGAAGGGCGGGCCTGCGTAGAAATACGAGACCGGTACGGTTATATTGACCGGACCGGCAAGATGGTCATCCCGTTCCGCCAGGGACTGGATCTGGATGACTTTTCCCATGGCCGGGTCCCCATCGTCATCAAGGGCAAGTACGGTTATATCGACCGGCAGGGCAACGTAGTGATCAAACCGCAGTTTGACGGGGCCACTTTTTTTCACCGGGGGCTGGCCCTGGTCGATTCAGAGGGACTCTATGGGTTTATCGACCCTGCGGGTAAGCTGGTCATCCCCCTTCAGTTTGACCGTTATCCCGTCTTTTACGGAGACTTTCTGAGGCTCGAGAGCGGCGGGAAACACGGCTTCATGGACCGCAAGGGGAGAATCGTCAGCCCGCCCAAGTTTGACTCCACTCGCGACTTTGCCGAAGGGCTGGCTGCAGTTGCCTCGGGAAATAAATGGGGCTACCTGGATGAGACCGGCAAGCTAGCCATTGCCCTGCAATATGATGACGCCAGTTCCTTCTCCCAAGGACTGGCCGCGGTGGCCATAGAGGGCAGATATGGCTACCTGGACCACACCGGCCAGATGGCGATTCCCCTCCAATTCAGCGCTGCGGAAAAATTTTCCGACGGGGTGGCTCTGGTACACCTGCCGGATGGCACCAAGGGGTTGGTGGATAAACAGGGAAAGATCGTGACCTTGAACTTCTCCTTTGAACATATGAAACCCTTCACCGAGGGCCTGGCCGTCGTCAAGGTGGGCGGCAAATACGGCTATGTGGACAAACAAGGGACCTTGATCGTTGAACCCCGGTACGACCGCGCCTACTCCTTTAACCAGGGGTTGGCCACAGTGGCCCGAGAAGGGAAATATGGTCTGATTGACCGCACCGGCAAGGTGGTGGTTCCCCTGGAGTATGACCATATTACTCATTTTCTAGAGGATCGGGCCCGCGCCTTCGACCAGCAGGGCCATTACGCTATCATCGACCGGAGTGGTCGGCTGCTCACCCCTTTTATGTTCCTTCCCCATGAAGGGGAGGATTTTGGTTTTCACGGCGGCCTAGCCTATGTGGAGTGGGAGGAGGGCAATGGCTACATTAACCGGGAGGGGAAGTTTATCTGGAAGAGCGAATAACCAAAAGGGAGCAAGGCAGATTGAACTCTAGTCCCAACATAGGCTTGGTACCAATGCCGGCGGCAGGTTACTCGATCTCGGAAGATGGAGGAGGCTCATGAAAGCGGCCAGGATCGGAGGGTTGCTCCTGCTGTTGGCCCTCATCGGCAACCCGGTCCAGAGCCAACAGTCCATTGAGCCCCGGCTGCCTCAAGAAAATACCGGCAATTTCAAGGAGCCGGATAAAGTTGTTAGGGAATATTACGCGGCTTATATTGCTTTTCTGCAGTACGGTGAGAACCAGAGAACTGGTAAAGTTAAGCAAACAAAGTTAATTTCTGATAAAAAGTTAGACTTGAATTATGTAACCCAACATTTTATTGATTCATACAATAAACTAATACAGGAGAATAAGAGGACGACGCCACCCGGGGAAGTTGGTTTGTTAGATTATGATCCCATTTTATGTGCCCAAGATTTCCCGGAAAACCTGGCCCAATCGTCGTTTATTTTGGTTGACAAAACCAAAAATGACGCCTCGGTAAAAGTTGATTTATGGGGAATAAAGGAAGTTAAGTACTTGATCACAGGGTTAAAAATTAGGCTTGTGAGATCCAGGCGATATCTGGTTGGAGCCCCTTGAAGTAACAGGTCATCGCCTCCACTAGGACCGGAAAGGTCTGACGGCCCCGCACGAGACAGGTTTGGCGCAAAGACAGTATCCGTTCTACCCACCGATCTCCCTTCTCACTTTTGGTCCCCAGGCTGCGTTTTCGCCAGAGGACGGCAAAGCGCAGCACCCGTTCGGCATGGTTGTTGGTGGGCGTCAC
>JAHIKF010000038.1 GCA_018897875.1 Pseudomonadota bacterium
AGCCACTAGACCTGTCACGGCCCCCCGAGACCCAGGAACTTATGGCCGCCGGACAATTGGGGGGCCAATTATATCCCACTTATGACCTCACCCCCCCGATCATCTCCCAGGAAGTCAACCTGTCCTTCGGAATAGCCATTCAGGCTTGGAACCGGCACGAATATCAGGTGGCAGTGGCGAAATTCAAACGACATATGGCCCAATATCCCGATAGTCCCTGGGTCTCCGAGGCACTGTTGCATATCGGTTGTGACGCCATTTATCATGGGCGTTATAACGAAGCGGGGAACTGTTTTTCCCAAATCCTGGAGGTAAATAATTCCAGTCCCCATCCCGGCGCGCAGATGCTGGCTATCAAAGCGCGGCTCCGTTTAGCAAATCTCAAGTCCTTGCAAGGCAATTTTCGAGAAGCCTTGAACCATCTCAGCGTCGTCAAGCAATCCAGCCCGGACTGGCGTGACCGCACCTATGCGGCCCACTGGATTCAGAGGCTGTCGCGGGAAAGGCATCAAGAACAAGCGATGCTGAATTGCGGGGTCCAGGCTCTGGCCCATCTCCTCAAGAAAAAGGGGAAAGAGGCCGCGGCCAAGAAGGTCCTGAGCCTGGCCCCGGAATCCCGCCAGGGCCATAGCATGCAGAACCTGAAGACCATTGCCGCGGACCTGGGCTACCGGCTCAACGGGCTGCGCCTTTCAGTGAAGCAATTACAAGAAATCCCGCTCCCGGCCATTGTCCAACTCTCTGGCGAAAATCAAGGAGACCGGGGCCATTATTGGGTTTTGGAGGCGTCTGCGAAAGAGAGTTTCAGGTTCTTCGATCCCCAAAGCGGCAACCGATTCACTCAGACCCCCGCGGAATTTTCCCGGGAATGGGGTGGGAACGCCCTGGTCTTTTCCCAGCGTCAAGATCTGCCGGGCCTCCGACTGGCCGCAGAAGACATGGGGAAGTTATTCGGTGGCTGCTGCGGCGTCAAACGCAAAGAAAGCGACTTGGGCGACTTCGGGAGTAACAACCCCGGGTGTGGGGCGCCTACGTGGGCAGTGAACAAGATCAACTTTAACTTCTTCGCTCATGATGTGCCCCTATGGTATAGCAGTCCCATCGGGCCATCGGTGGAGATTGCCCTGAGTTACAACTCGCAATCCGCCATCAACCAACATGAGCCCTTCGGCAACAAGTGGCAGTTCAATTACGCCACCTACCTCGTGGAGGATACCAGTGGCCGAGTGACCGTGTTCATGCCCGACGGCCGCCGCGACCTGTTCACTCCGGATGGTCTCGGCGGATATACGCCCTCCCTGCAAGTCTTCAATACCCTGGTCAAGGTCTCCACCAATCATTATGAGTTGAGATTTCCGGAAGATGTGGTGTTTGTCTATGACATCCCCCCCGGCACCACCTCCCTGCAGTCTTTCCTGGTGGAAATCAGGGATCCCCAAGGCCTCAAGCTGACCTTCGGCTATGATGCCGATATCCAACTGCGGACCATTACCGATGCGCTGAACCGGGTTGCGACGTTGACCTACAACGCCAATCACTTGGTCACCCAGGTAAGGGACCCCTTCGGGCGCACGGCAACCTTTAACTACGATGCCAGCAAGAATCTCGTTCAGATCACTGACATGGGCGGGTATTCTGCAACTCTGACCTATGATCAGGACAGCTATATCACCAGCCTTGCCAAGGGGCGTAGCACCTGGCAATTCCACACCGAACCGCCGGACGGCATTCCCAACGGCAGCAATCCTTATCCCGCTCCCGGGGGCGTCATGTGGGAAAATTACCGAATTACCTTTATTAATCCAGATAGCTATAAGGAGGAGTACCATTATGACGGCTTGAACAGCGAAGGCTGGTATGTTAGCCCGAGGAATTATGTCAATTATGTTAGCCTCAATAACAGTAATTACAAGACCCTCAAGACTACCTATAACTATACCAACGTGTCCAGCACTACGGGAGCTATCGGAAAAGTTAGCAAAATTAACTATCCGTTAGGTGGTGGATTCCAATTTTCCTATGACCAGTATGGCAACCGCACCAGGATTTATGATAACCAAGGATACACAACCTACACTTACAACAGCTTGGGGCGCATTAATAAAATAATCGATGCGCTTAATAAGACTACCAATATCACCTATGCCGGCAATAATGTAGATCCAGTTTTAATAACAGATACCCTGGGATCAGTCACCCTGACCTATAACGAGACCCATAACGTGACCACCCTGACCGACCGTCTGGGAAAGATCACGACGTGCGCCTATAACAGCTACGGCCAGTTGACTTCCGTCGTCGACCCCCTGGGGATTATCACCACGTACCTTTACGACGCCGGCCACCGGCTTCAGGAGATCAGGCGCGCCAATCAGAGATTGCACAGCTTTACCTACGATGCCCTGGACCGGATTCTGACCTATACCGACCCCTCCGGCCTGAAGGTGACCTCGGAATATAATAACTTGAACCAAATCACCCGGCTCACCTACCCGGATGGCAAGTTCATCAGGTGGCAGTACTCCACCTGCTGCCCTTATCTGGTGGACAGCGTCACCGAGCGCTCAGGCCTGACCGCCTTCTTTTCCTATGACAGATTCGACCGCCTCACCTCCTTTACCGACCTGTCCGGCAAAATCACCCGGCATGCCTATGATCCCGACGGGAATCATGCAGAATTTATCGACCCCAAGGGGAATATCACCAAGTTCAAATACGACTCCAACAACCGCCTGAGAAAAAAAATCTACGACGACAACAGCTATGATTTCTTTACTTATTATGCCTCCGGGTTGCCCCACTCCCGGGAGAAGGCCAATGGCATCATTACGTACTATGCGTATAACGGCATCGGCAATCCCACCAGGACCAGCTATGTCAGCGGCGGCGCGGCCACGGTTAATTACCTCTATGACGTTCACAGCCGTTTAACCCAGATCAATAATACCCTGGGCAGCTTTAACTTTACTTACGACGCCAACTCCCGTTTGGCAAGTATGGATGGCCCCTGGGCGAATGATAAGCTCACGTTTCAGTATGACGGCCTGGGACGCCGGACCGGCATGACCAGGGAGAAAGGACAGCCGGTCACGTACAGCTATGACGACCTGAACCGGCTGACCGGCCTGACCATCGGGACCGGCAACTCTTATGCTTACGCTTATTTGGGGGCCGGGCCGCGGGTGCAGTCGCTCACCCGGCCTAACGGCAGCGTCACCACCTACCAGTACGACACCCTGAAACGCTTGACCCAACTCTCCACGGCCGCCTCGGGGGCGACCATCAATCAGTACGTTTATAGCTACAATCAACAGGACCAGCGGTCCAGTGAAGCGGTTATCGAACCCAACCCCCTGGTGCCTTATCAGAATGAGTTCGCGTCTTATGTCTATGATGGACTTAACCAGCTTTTAAGTATCAGCAACCCGGCTAAAAAAGATTTTACCTACGATCGGGCCGGCAACCTGGTTCAGGGATACACTCCCGACGGATATGCCTTTACTGCCGCTTATGATCCCGAGAACCGCCTGACCGCGGTGTCCTATAAGGATGGCGGCGGAGTGCTCAATAAGACCGAATACCTTTACATCGGCGATATCCTGATCCAGGTCAAGAAATCTAAAGGGGGGGTCTTACAGAGCGACACGCGTTATGCCTATGAAGGCTCTTTGGCGGCGCAGGAGCGGAATGCGGCCAACAACGTGCTCCGGGAATATACCTGGGGCCTTGACCTGGGGGGCGGCATCGGTGGCCTCCTCCACCTCAACCAGGCAGGGTCTGACAACTCCTATCTCTATGATGGCAAGGGCAACGTCACCTCGGTGCTGGACGCGGGCGCTTTGGAAGCCGCCGCCTACCAGTACGACCCCTTCGGGACCCGGCGCCTGAAGAGCGGTAGCCTGGAGCAGCCCATGCAATTCTCTACCAAGCCTTATGACGAGCAAACGGGGTTGTCCTTCTATGGCTACCGCTTCTATAACCCGGCCCTGGGCCGGTGGATGACTAAAGACCCGCTGGGAGAGGCTGGGGGAATGAATTTATATGCTTTTGTGAGAAATAATCCGATCAAATATATAGATCCTTTAGGGCTGAATTGGGAACAGGCCGCCAGATCTGGTGGAAATATGGTTGAAGATGTTTTTACTGCTATTACAGGTGGTTTTATAGCTACGGCAACAAGTCCCACTGTAGTAGGCATCTGGGTTGGCGGTGCGCTGGTTTTTAAAGGAAGTTATGGGGCAGCAGTGAATGCAGGCAACTTCTTTGCAGCTTTGTTTGAAAAAAATCAAGTAAGTAGAGGATCCTTTTTAAATGATGTGGTGGCTCTTCCTTTGCCAAACAACCAGAGTGCGCAATGTATCGCAACTGCGGCTGATCTTACTCTTGATATCGTAGGCGGGAAATTATCTACTAGGTGGATTAAAAGTATGGAGGTGCTATTAGGTATTTTGGGTGCAACCAGTGCTTCAGATGACGTAATCCAAACATATGATCCTCAGATGCGAAATGATATTCGTAATTTAATAAGAAAGTAAAATAACTATATAGACTTCGGTAAATAGTCTTAGATTTGTAAAAACAAGGGGTGCGATAATGAGGAATAAATCAATGGAATTCTTTATATTGGCGCTGTTTACCAGCTTTCTGCTGACCTCTCATGCCCTTTCCGGAAGTGCCCAATACACCTACGACACCATGAACCGCCTCATCAAGGTACAATACGACAACGGCGCCACCATCGAATACACCTTCGACGCGGTGGGGAACCGGCTGACCAAGCAAGTGATGGTCTTCGAATCAACCATCTCCCTGGCGCCGCTGCCATTCGATCCCTCCCCGGCCCTCTCCCAGGAAACTATCCGGGCGGCCACCTCCGCACCGGCAAACCTGAGCCCGGCACTGGGTGAGTGCTTCACGATCATCACCGCAGTGGAGTCCCCCGCGGAGG